>JAHIJO010000195.1 GCA_018898455.1 Verrucomicrobiota bacterium
GCCAAGAAGTAAAACGCCATATACAAAAAAGAAATGCAATGAAAGCTTCATTGATCCTGGCTTCCTGTCTCGTCGGATCGGCGGTCATGCTTGCCTCGATGGTAAGGCCGGCCCAGGCGGCGGCGCCGCAGATCACCGCCTTCAGTTCCACCGGCGGGACGTCCCAGAACAAGGACAACGATCAGGACATCATGTACCTGGTCGCGCAGGGCGATACGCTCACTTTCAGCGCCACGGTGGATGAAATACGCGAGACGTCACCGATCGCGATTCGCACCTATGAGTTCGCGGAATTCAAACCGCTGAACGTATCCGGCGAGCAGACGGCCGACGTTTTCATCTCCGATGAATTGGAGCGAACGCCCCGCCACTACTTGCAGGTTGTCGGCACGGTAAAGGCTGAGGGCGCCGCCAGCGTGGCGCTTATCCTCGTAGACGTTCTGCGGCGGGAGTACCGCGGGGCCACGGTTAATCTCGTCGGCGGCAAGCCGACCGAGATCAGCGTGGATGTGGCACAAGCCGCCGGGCATCCGGTCTCCCTGCTGCGCGGCGTGAAATTGCAGCATCAGGGGGCGCCGGTTGAAGTTTCCGGCTTGCGCTTTGTCTGCGAGGACGAGTTGCTGCCCCGGCCGGATGTTGTCGTTTCGGGGCCGCTCGATCACACCTCCATTCAGAAGGCGCTGAACTCCCTCGGGACCAACGGCGGGGTGGTCTACATCCCGGCCGGGAAGTATGTTTTCGGGCAGAAGGTAACGATCCCGGCCGACAATGTGACCATCTACGGCGATGGACGCGATACGGTCATCTACTGTAGATCTATTCCCATCATGGTGTGGAAGCGCAAGAACGTGCGCATCACCCGTTTGCATTTCCAGTCACGCCCCATCACCGATTTCCGCGGCTACGGCGGCGGATCCAAGTACGACCCGCCCGAGGATAAGGAAAAGAAGGACAGCGTGACCAACCGCGGCCTTGAATTACACGACTGCCAGAACGTGCGCGTGGATCACTGCGAGATTGAGCTTTTCGGCCTATCCGGGATGCTTGTTCGGGATGGCGCGGAGAACCTGATCGACCACTGCTACTTCCACGAGAATTTCCGCGCCGGCTACGGTTACGGCGTGGACGCAGTGTATTCGAAGGCGCTGTACATCGAGGACAACAACTTTGAGAACAACCGGCACGGCCTGGCCGGCAATGGGAAGGGGGATCCCTCTCCCTATATCGCGCGCTTCAATCGCCTGGTCAAGGATGCGACCGTCGTGAAGGGCTGGAAGCAAAGCGATTTCACCAGCCAACAGATCGCCGCCCACGAGATAGACGTCCACGCAAGCGGCGGGCGGGTTTACGTCCATGACAACTATGTGGCCATGCAGCACGGCAACATGGCCGCCGGCGCCGTCATGCGCGGCAATAATGCGTGGCTCTATCGCAATGTTTTCGAAAACATGCGTTGCGGAATATTACGCGAGAAGGGGGACGGCTACGAGACATGGACCTGGGAAAACAGTTTTGTCAATTGCAAGAGCAAGGAGCAGGACACGATTGGGCAGAAGCCGCCGGACTTTAAGGAATTTGCCTACCCTTACAGTCTGAACCGCCTCGGTTGGTGGCCGGGGGCGAAGCCTGGGAGCTCTTTCGCTCAACCCAAGTCGGACTCTCTGTGCGCCGGGCCGGCTGATCCGCAGCTCTTGCGGGAGGTGGCCAACACAGCATTCAAGGTTTCTGTGTCGTCGCCGCGGCCAGAGCGCCTGCGATAGTGACCGGAATCAATGCGAGTTGGCGGTCAGATGGACATGTTCGTGCAACAAGCTCAAGGGAGGTGGCAAATGAAACGCGTATGCTCGACGGTGTCACTCGTGTTCGGGGCGGCTAGCACGCTCCTGTGGCCGTTCGCGATGGCGGCCTGGAGCCAGGAGGCAAACGGCGGCAAGAAGCCGCAGGGGCCCGTGCCGACGGTCTTCGACAACTTCTCCGACGGACGTTACGAGAAGCGCACC
>JAHIJO010000196.1 GCA_018898455.1 Verrucomicrobiota bacterium
CAAATCCCATAGCCAAAATAGTCAGTCGCTCCGCGGCTCCGTCCAACAACGTTTTATCCCAAATGCTGCTCGAAAATCGCTTGTCTCCCCACGCCAGCGCGGTATACTCGCAGCACTTGGGATAAAACGCTATTCGTTCGGCACTGGAAAGGATTGAGAACCATGAAGCGAGCATTAATTGCGGTGGTATTGATATCACTACTGTCTATCGGTTTGTTAGCCGATGAGACGATCTTCCTGCGGTCAAACCTGAACTGGTATTTTGGTCCTTACAAGTTGAAACAAGCTCAGGCTATTTTAGGTCGAGACAAACATCTGACAACAATCGTTCAGAAGCAGAACTCCCCACTTGAGGCATTGCTCACACAATCCGGGTACAAAAAAACACGCTTGTGCCTTACAGGTTCAGGGCTTTATGAGATGCCTGTACGCTGTGGAGATCGTGACGCCTACTTTCTTGTGGATTCTGGAGCCGGCAATTATTTGATTTTTCAGTCTCTTATTGATTCATGGAACTTGGCGACCACGAAGACCAGCACCAGCATTGGAGAAATGACTTTGGTATCGCTGCACAACTTCGGCTTTGGCGTTGATCCGACGGAGCGCGCACTAGTGATCCCCAACAAGCATACTAAGTTCAGGCCGAATGATCCGGATTTGTTGCCAGACCGATGGGAGGCTTTCGGTATTATTGGTAGTCCCTTTATTAAGACGACCAAAGCCATTATGGATTGCTCGTCCGGGTCGCTTTTTCTACACGACCCAGACAAATCCCTCGCAGACCGTATCGGTCTGGACAGCCTGATGAAGACAAACGGCTACCAATCCATCGAGATGCGATGGAATGACGAGAGGAAGAAATGGTTCTTGCCGATAAGCATGGATGGGAACAAATGGGATGGCTGTGTTGACACCGGATCATCGGTGACATGTATTGATGCGGCGTTGGCCGGTAAACTGGGCACGGAAATCCCCGGCACTTCCTCACCCCTCCGTGGGGCAACGCATGATGACGCCAAGGACAGGACGTGGCGCGTTTCGATTCGCGAATTCAAGCTCGGCGCATTTACCACATGCTTTCCATACATAAATGTAATATCATCCCCTGGAGGCCACAATAAACCCGGAGTGGAACTGGGCAACGACATCCTCTTAACGCACTGCGCAGTGATCGACTTCGGCAGGAATAAACTCTACCTCAAACATCCCGATAAAGGACATGCCGAACAAAGACCTGAACGCGACAAGTGAAAGCCGCGCCGACGCGGTTTCCACTTGCTCGTTAGGTCGGACGTTCGACCCGGAGGTAAGATGAAGAAGACCATATTCGTGACCGGGGTGACGCGGATGCGCCACGGCTTCGTTTGCGTCAGCGGCATTGACCAAAACGGCACCTTCGTCCGGCCCGAGATTCCGTACCCGAACCGTCCCGGCATCAAAACAGATTTCCTGTTTGTCGAAGGTCAGGTGGTCATCCGCCCGTTGGTCAAAGTGGAATTGGAGTTCGTCAAGCCAGTGCCTCAAGCCGCATTTCACACTGAGGATTGGCTCATTGACGGTTCCGTCAAGCCTCGGCTCGTTGAGGTCCCCACCGAGCAGGAGAAGCGTCGCATCCTGCAGAAGCACACGGATACCTCACTTGAGCGGGCACTGTGCGACCAAGCCCGCTCACTGGTCATCGTGAAACCGAAGGACACGCCGGAGGTCAGCGTCCGATTGTACAGTGCCAACATCAAGGCATACCTTTCATTCCGAGACCAAGCCGGAGACTACCACCGCCGCCTTCCCGTCACGGACTGCAACTGGCTCGCCGCTGCCAAGTACTTGTGGCTCCATGATCGTGAGCATGTCGTCCCACGGCTGTCGGCTGCCCTTTCCGGGAAAGAGGTCTTCATACGAATCGGGATCACGCGGGAATGGCAGGGCCAGACATGGCGGCAGGTTTCAGGGGTCTTTACGATTCCCGACTGGCTGAAGGGACGCTGCTTTGCGAACTATGGCTATGACTTCACCGACGCGGTGTGATAGAGTACTGACATGAATGGGAACCGACGTTTCGACCTCGTGCTGTTCACCATCGGCCACTCGAACCTGGACGTGGGGCATTTCGCGGATCTGCTTACCGAACACGGAGTTACGCACTTGGCCGACGTCCGTAGTGTGCCGTACAGCAAATACATGACCGACTTCGGCAAGGATGCCCTATCGGCCTACCTTCGCGCGCATGGCTTCACCTACGAATGGATGGGGGACCGACTCGGCGGAAAGCGAGAAGACCAGACGAACAGCGCCGGTTTGCGGAACGACGACGCCGTGTTCGAGGACCCGCAGTTTCGAGCAGGCCTTGTGGACCTCATGCGCACCGCCCTTCGGAGGCCCACCGCCATCATGTGTTCGGAAGAGGACCCCTGCAAGTGCCACCGGCACAAGCTCATTGCCACGGCCCTCCTACGCAAGGCCGTGCCAGAATGCCACAAGTTGGACAGCATTACAGTTTCTCACATCCGAGCTGACGGCACGCTTGACGACGCCTCACGACTTGATGTCGCAGTTCAGGGGGTCCTAGCTATCTGAGGGACTTCACATGCCTAAGCTCTACACCATCGGCTTCACGCAGAAGAGTGCACGGGAGTTCATCCGGCTTCTTCAGGACAACGGAGTCACGCTGGTGGGGGACGTGCGCCTCAACAACAGCGGCCAGTTGGCGGGATACACCAAGGCACGAGACCTTGAGTTCTTCCTCGGTCTTGTCGGCATAGGCTACCAGTACTGGAAGAGTTTCGCCCCAACGAAGGCAATCCGCAACGCCTACCATGCTGACCACGATTTCGGACGGTACGAAACTGCGTACCGTGACTTGCTGGCACAGCGGAACGCCCTCTCCACGATTGATGACGGCATCTTCATTTCAAAGTCAGTCTGCCTTCTTTGCTCGGAATCAACAGCAGAGAAATGCCATCGCCGTGTCGCCGCAGAGTGGATTGCTGCCAGTATTCCCGCTCTCGAAGTCGTGCACCTATGACTGGTCGAACAACCGCCTGGAACGCTACGGCGCGTTCCGCGCCGAGGTTCAGGCGGGGCGTTCGCTCCGAAGAAAACGATGAAACCGCTGGCAGTAATCGATGTTGAAACCACCGGGTTGAATCCCTACCGCCATGATCGCGTGGTCGAGGTAGCTGCCGTTCTCGTGGTGCCAGGGCAGGGGATTTCGGCCGAGCTGGCGACACTCGTGAACCCTGAACGAGATATCGGCCCAACAAGTGTTCACGGCCTTACGGCGTCCGACATCATTAATGCACCTCGCTTTGCACAAATCGCTGGGCATCTGGCTGAGTTCCTGTGCGGCTCAATCGCGTTGGTCGGGCACAATGTCAGGTTCGATGTATCTTTCCTGCAGTCGGAGTATGGCCGAATCGGTGTTGAAATGCCTCGCTACGCCTCGCTCGACACCATGGCCCTTGCAGGTGGGGGGACGCTGTCGGCGTGTTGTACAGAACACGGGATCAAATACCACGGAAAAGCCCACGCCGCTCTCCATGATGCCCGCGCTGCCGCAGCCCTTCTGCAGAGGATGCTCTTGCAGATTCCCGATCTGCTTGCCCGGCTCGTGCCTTGTGCCCCCCCGACCTGGCCGGTTCTTCATACGCCGCGCGGTAGTCTTTTCCCGAGAGGGAGTCTTGAAAGCGCCACCCCAGCGGTCCCCAGCTATGTTCAACGCCTTGCCGAACGTCTATCCGCCGGCTCCGCCGACGCGTCTCAGCCAGAAGGAGAAAGGGACTACCGCGCCCTTCTGTGGCGTGCACTCGAAGACGGCCGTGTTGAAGAGTACGAGGGTAATTCCCTTGTAGACGTTGCTACCCATTGGGGCCTGAGTTTTGACCGCGTCAAAGCAATTCACTTGGATTACCTTTCGCAGTTGGCCAAGGCCGCGTGGGCAGACCGGCGCATCACCGAAGCGGAACGGCGAGAAATCCAGTTGGCAGCACAGTTACTCGGATTCGGGCGCTTGTCGGACGATCAACTCCACAACCTCTTGGGCTCCTGCGAGAGCACCGCCCTCTCCGATGCAAGCGCAACTCTTGTCGAGGAGTGGACTGGGAAAGCCGTGTGCTTCACCGGTGAGTGCGGTTGCTCCATGCGAGGTCAACTCATTACTCGTGAAATGGCCGAGCAACTTGCGGTAAACAAAGGCCTCCGAGTTCTGCCGTCTGTGACAAAGAAACTGGACCTCCTGGTCGTGGCCGATCCAAACACTCAGTCGGGCAAAGCAAAGAAGGCGAGACAGTACGGAATCAGGATAGTGCATGAGCCGGTCTTCTGGCGCTCGCTGGGAGTCCCAATTGACTGATGGATTGAGCGAACAACCGGGTGCACGCGACGGCGCACCCGCCGCGCGTGACCCGTCACGTTCCCCGCCGCAAGGCGGCGGTGAACGTGGCTGTTGCCCGTCAGTCGAGCGCATTGTCCTCCGCCTTGCGGCGGAGAACAACGCGTTCGACCGTTCACCGCCGCAGACGGCGGCTCCGCCCCGTGCTCGGGCCGGCCGGGTATGCGTAGCGCATACCCGGCCA
>JAHIJO010000197.1 GCA_018898455.1 Verrucomicrobiota bacterium
CAAATCCCATAGCCAAAATAGTCAGTCGCTCCGCGGCTCCGTCCAACAACGTTTTATCCCAAATGCTGCTCGAAAATCGCTTGTCTCCCCACGCCAGCGCGGTATACTCGCAGCACTTGGGATAAAACGCTATTCGTTCGCCGAATATTTCATCCATGACCACTTTGATGTAGTGGAGCTTACGATTATCAAGATGTACAATAATGTTCCCGTTTACGGCCAGAAGTTCCTTCATAATAACAATGCGCTTTCGCAGAAATTCAATGAACTGTGCTCCAGCGATTTTGTCTTGATATGCCTTCTGATCTTGAGTGCCTTTGAACTCGCGTTTTGTCGCAAAGGGGGGATCAATATAGATGAAACGCACGCCGTCCGTACCGTCACTGTTTCGGAGTTTACCTTGGCGTTTCATCTCCAAGAGCGTTTTCATTCCCTGGAGGTTGTCACCGCAAATTAACATGTTGTGCCAGTCCACACCATTGTGCCCGAAGGTGCGGACGGGTTGGAGCGGCACGGCCAGTGTGTCGGCAATGATGTCTTCCTCGTGGTCTTTGCCGTGGTAAACGAGTTCGTATTCCCGCTTCTCCGGCGGGAACAGGATGCGCGCCCATTCGGGAGAAAGTTCTTCGCCTTTTTCGAGCCGTCGCATCAGTTCTTGTCTTTGCTCCGGAGATAAACTCATTTCCGGCTCCGTTTGACTGAGTATTTTGCGCGTGATTCCTGCACCCGAAAACCGATTTGCTTGCGCAGCGGTTCCGGCGGCGGCAGGAGCAACGGGCGGATCTTTTGGTAGAGGTCACGCAAGTCCGTGTCATGCGACAGGAGTAACTTCTCAATGTCAGCCAGACGCTTCTCCATCTCCGCGCCCTTCAACAAGTGCTCCCGCATCTTGATGAACGCCCGGACCACAAAGACACTCATCTGAATAGCCTGCGAACTGTTTAATACATTCGCGGTCATTATGGCACCATGTTCGGTAAAGGCGAAAGGCCTGTATGTGATTCCACGATACTTTCCGGAACTGGTCGCAAATTGCGACCAGTTTGAGTTATCACCTTGATTATCAACCGGTTGTAAACTTGAGGTCGCAATTTGCGACCTCAAGTTTGCGGCCTCTTCCAGCGTAAGCTGAAAGACGAAGTCAGACGGGAACCGGGCGGCATTGCGTCCAACCTGTTCATTCAGTCGCTTGGTCGGCACGCCATAAATGCGGGCCAAGTCGCAGTCCAGAATCACCTTCTGACCGCGAATCGTGTGAATACTGTCCTCAACGGCATGCGCGCCATGTCCTGTCAATTTCTCGGTCATTATTGTCTCCTGAAGATAGCTTTCTATCCCGTTGTTGCCGCCAGGGCAATCTCATCCATCATGCCGCTGTCGGCAAAACTAAAAAGTGAATCCTCGCCGATGATGACATGATCCAACAATTTCACTCCGATGGGCTTCAACGCGCTGAAAACATCTTCCGTGAAAATCCGATCCGATTCGCTGGCCGTAGCCACCCCGGACGGATGATTGTGCGCCACGATCACCGCGCTTGCGTTTGTCTGCAAAGTCCGGGCGACTATCAAGCGGATCGGCGGCCTCGCCTTGTCAACTGACCCGACCGCGAGCAGAGCGTCTTCAAGCAAGAGGCCATTTCGGTTCAGGAAAAGCACCCGGAAATGTTCCTCAGGAAGTCCGCGCAGTTGGGATTGCAGACGGACGGCTGCTTCCTGAGTGCCCATGATACGCACTTTCTCACGAGAGTCTGGAAGGGAAATGCGTCGTGCTATTTCCAAAGCGGCGGCCAGTTGAGCGGCTTTGGCCCCACCCTTCCCTTTGAGTCCCTTAAAACCACGCAGCGCAATCAACGGCGCTTCGGCCACGGCACGCAATGAACCGAATTGCTTGACGAGTTGTCTTCCCAGTTCGACCGCACTCGTGCCCTTGAAGCCGATGCGCAGAAGAATGGCAAGCAACTCGGCATCCGTCAGAGACTGCGCCCCCAGTCGGAGCAACCGTTCCCGTGGTCGTTCGCCTTCCGGCCAAGTGACAATCCCCTTTGACTTTGTCCTGTTGGCTCGTGACATACGGCTATAATGCAGAAACCTGCCAATTATTTCAAGGAAACATAACGGCTATGGAGCGCAGAAAGTCGTGCGTTGCCGGCCACTTGCAGTGAGAACATTTCTTAGCCGACCCCCCGCTTTTCCTTGTTGTGATTGATTTGACGGTCATAAAAACACCTTACCTGTTACACCTTGATAATTCCAGACAAACTATTCAGCGATTCGACATCTGATGATTTCCAGATTTCATCTGACGATTGCCTTGGTCTGCATGCCGGTTGCGGATTCCCTCTGTTCCGGTTGCGGATAGGTTGCGGATTCGCAGTCGGTGGATTCTGCTTCCACCTGTTCTTCGAAAAGATTCGGCGTGGACTCCCGAGTTTCCGTTTCACGGTATCCCGTTCCCGCAAAAGCGTCGATGTACAGTTTGGCAAAAGGTTGGGCTTTAAGCGCCGTCGTGTAAGCATTTAGGTAATCCCCAAGCATACCCAGTTTGATCTCGGTCCAATCGCCGCCGAATGCTTGGCGGGGTTCGGTAATGGTCATCTTTGCGTCCATCATCTCGGCAATCTCCTGGCGTTGCGGCCATGATCGCGCCGTGCTCGGTGAAGGCGTAGGGGAGAAAGCGCACATTGCGCTTTTCGGATGCGGTCACAGTTTGTGACCGCATGCCGGCACGGGAATCGGGCTTCAAGGTCGCAAAATGCGACCTTGAACGTAACAACGTTGTTGCCGTCCACTCTTCCCAGTCGACCCTCAGCCACCTCGCCCCGCAACGGGACAAGATGAGGACCTAACATCTGTTTTGACGGCCGTCAAAACAGATGTTAGGTAAATCGAGACGCGGGAAATGCGGGGGAAGGTTAGCCCAGGATGCGGCAAGAATAGCCGGGGGCGTTGCCAATGGATGTCGGGAGATGTCCTCCGGTCGGATGACCGTTTCCTCCATGGGAAACGGAATCATTGTTGATCCACGGCTCCCAACAATTCCACGGCCACGTAATCCGCCAGATGGCGGCCCCGGGGAGTCAGCATCCAACATCGGTTGCGCAAATCCACCAGGCCTTCTGCCTGCAATCGTCCCAAGACCGCTTCACAGCTCGCGGCCGTTTCGGCGCTGATGCCTTCCGCCATGCGCATGCCAAACACTATCTGCTCCATAGTCTTCAACGCCGGCGTCAGCGGATCCCTATCCCTGGGCGGCGGCCGGTCTTGCTCCAGCGCTTCCAGGTAGCCTGCCAGGTCGGGTTGATTCGTCCAGCGCTCCATTCCGGCATGGGATGCCGCAGCCGGACCGATCCCCAGATACTCGCCGCCCCGCCAGCATTCGCAATGGTGCCGGCACTCGAATCCCGGCTGGGCGTAATTGGATATTTCATAACGGCCATAACCTGCGGCCGTCAAAACAGTTTCCGCGGCATCCAAGGCCGCCAGCTGGGCTTCATCCGATAACAGTTCCGTATCGCCCCGGCCGATCGCCTGGTTGAGGCGCGTGCCTTCCTCGTCGGTCAAGGCATAGACCGAGACATGCCGGGGCGCCAGGGCGATGGCCTGCTCCAACGTATCCTGCCAGACGTCTTCGCCAAATCCCGGCACGCCGGCAATCAGGTCAAGCCCGATATTCGTTACCCCAGCCAGGCGTATCCGCTCCACGCTCCGGTAAATGTCGGCCACGGAATGCCGGCGGCCAAGCAGTTTCAGGACGCCATCATGGAAAGACTGCGCGCCCAGGCTGATCCGGTTCACGCCGGCGCGGACCAGAACCGCCAGCTTCTCGGCAGTCACCGAACCCGGGTTCATTTCCACGGTCCATTCCACCGGCGCGGAAACCGACACGAACGACTTGAGAACATCACAAAGGCGCTCAAGCTGGGCTGACGAAAGGATCGAAGGCGTTCCGCCGCCGATGTAGATGGTTGCCGCGGCCGGCGCGACGCCGATTTCCTTCACCGACAGGACAAGTTCCTTTTCCAATGCCGCCAGCAGGCGGTCGGCCAGCACGGCATCGTAGGGGACGGAATAAAAGGCACAATAGTCACATTTGCCGTCGCAGAACGGGATGTGGACATAAAGACCTGTCACGCGTGGAATGTCGGTCTTGATGAACTTCATTTGGAACTACGCGGGATTCGGGGTTATGAGTTCTGTGTTCAGGGTTCAGGGTTCGGGGAAGATATCTCGGCATAGAACATGCGACTTACCCTTGCAATCCGCCGCGGTTCACCGTACTCGGCAGGCCTCCACAGACCCGAACACCGAATACCGAACACTCAATAATCGCTACTGTTGAAGCGGATCATAAACCAGCCGCGTTATGGCGCTCGGCGCGCATCAAGCTCTTCCAGGATCGATTCCGGCACGTTCAGGTTTCCAAAGCCGGAGCCCAGTTGGATATCGGGCATGGGTGCACCGTGAAAATCGGTGCCGCCAGTGGCCACCAGGTTGAATTGGCGGGCCAGTGCACAATACTCTTTCATCAGTTTCGGACCCTGCTGGGGATAAAACACCTCGATGCCCTGGAGTCCTGCCCGGGCCAGCTCGCCCACCAGTTTGGCCAGCGCCTGCTTGCCAAGGTGCAGGGTGAACGGATGCGCCAGCACGGCCAGGCCGCCGGCATTGCTGATAATCGCCACACCCTCGGCCGGCGTCATGCGCGAACGGTCGGCATACCCGGGTTTACCCTTGGCCAGGTACTTCTTAAACGCTTCATCCCGCGTCCGCACGTATCCCCGCGCCACCAGGGCCTGCGCGAAATGTAACCGCCCCACGTTATCCTCCCCCGCATACGCGGCCACTTCGTTCAGGGTCAGGGGCATGCCCATGGCGTTGACCTGCTTCAAGATTTCCTGGTTCCGGTGTTTCCGCCCGGCTACGAGTTTGGCAATATGCCGCGTCAAAGCCTCGTTATGGTGATCGATAAAATAACCCAGCAGATGCATGGTGCCGTCCGGAAAATCCAGGCTGATTTCCACGCCCGGAATGCCCCGCACCTCCTGTTTCCGGCAAGCCGCCAGGAATCGGTCGATCCCGCCAATGCTGTCGTGATCCGTCAAGGCAATTGCGGTCAGACCGATATGCGAAGCCGCGCCCGCCAACTGCTCCGGGGTGAAACTGCCGTCCGAAAACGTGGAATGAGTATGCAGATCGATCATTGGTTGCCTTTCTATAGCTTTCCCTTGGAGCCGGGGTGCCCTCACCCCGTTCCTTCCCCACGTCCGGGATGAGGGCACCCCGACTCCAATTGTTGGTTGCGGCTATGCCGCCTAAAGTCCCAATTTTGTTTCAACAGATTGAACACGGCGTCCAAATCGGCGCGTGTCATAACCCCCGCGCGCCGGTACCGCACGACGCCAATAAATGCCATCCAGACTGACCGCCGATTCATGCTATCTCTCCTCCCGAAATGTTCGCATCATGGCATATCACAGGCTCGGAAGAAATAATATTATATGTAGGGGTTCAGCTTGCTGAACCCGTCTGTAGGTTGCAAAGCCTCGGTCTGAGCATCCCCCTTCGTTCGCCGTGGCGCACTACGGCGTGACAAGAGCTCAGCCCTACATAACAATTCCGGTTCATTCGGCAGTTGTGTGGGTGATTAACCTTCATGAGGGCTTTCTTACTTTTTGGAGTGCGGGAGCCGGATAACCTGAACAGTCGTTAATCTTGAAGCGACAAAGAATTACTTCGAATGTTTCTCGATCAACCAGAACGGATATCGATGGCTCAACTCCTTTAACCCACTATTTTGCCGAAAGAAATCCCTATGCATGCAATTATCTGGAGCCAACGGGGATACCCTTATGGGACAGCCTTCGCCTGCCGCAATAATTGCGCAATGGCTTCCGCCAGCTTGCGATAACCCTCGGCATTCGGATGAATCGCGTCGCTTTTGAGTCCGCTCCGCGACAGAATATCGGACAGAATGGTTCCTTCGTAAGGAATGCCGAACTCGCGGGCGATCTGCGGATAATATTTCGGGGGAGAGAGGAGCAGGCCGGGCCGGGGAACACCGATCAGGACTACATCCACTTGGTGTTCCCGCGCCCGCCGGATCATGGCCCGAAGGTTGTCGTCCGCCTCCTGCTCACCGGTTTTTTGCAGGAGATCGTTGCCGCCGTGGCAGAGAATCATGAGGGCTGGCTGATGCTGTTCCAGTACGGCCGTCAGACGCGCCAGTCCCTGGGGGGTCACCTCGCCAGGCACCCCGGCATTAATCACCTTGCGCCCGATGAGTTGTTCGAGGATCGCCGGGTAACTGGCATCCCGTTCAGCGCCGATACCCCAGGTCAGGCTATCGCCAAACGCCAGTATCCTCGCCTCCGGCGCCAGGGGCGTCACGGAAGGGACCCGCGGACCGCAGGCGGCAAGCAACCCGGCAAGGATCAGAGACAATGCAGAAGGCAGAATGAAGAATGCCCCGTCGCCGCCTCCGGCGGCAAGGGGCCACTTGGCGCCAGGCGCCGACGTGGCAGAATACGGGATATTATTCCTTTGGTGCTTCATTTTACTATTGTAATACCTCAGGACGTGGGGAACAACACGGCATAACAGGATGGGGAATCATTTATTAGTTGCAGCCGCCCCGACCTCACGGAGAGTCGGGGCAATCCGCGGTTCTTCCCGCTAGAAGCGGGACAAGATCGAACCGCAGCTACACCACCACGCAACAGAAGGGTTACCTGTTTTTACCATTTCTTCACCTTGGCGAGATAATCAATTCAGGGGTTCGGTTTCAAATCATATCCCCGAAGCTGGTGCCGACGGAACGCGCCGCAAGAACCTCCTGATTATCCGGCTTGACCAGTTTCTGATGGCAAATGGCATCCGTGATCAGCACCGGCTCCACCCGGTTACCATGCAGGGCCACCATCCGGTCAAACTGCCCTGCCATCGCCAGCCGGGCGGCCAGGACACCGAACCGGGTAGCCAGAATGCGATCACAAGATGTCGGCGAACCGCCGCGTTGGAGATGTCCCAGAACCGTTACCCGCGTTTCCACATCAGTGGCTTCGGAAATTTTTCGGGCCACGTAAGCGCCGACCCCGCCCAACTGCTTGGCATCGGTCCGCTTGCAATCGTATTCCTTGACAATCTCCCCCACCCCGGGGCATTTGGCGCCTTCCGACACACACACGATGCTGAAACGTTTTCCATGATGGCTCCGTTCATGAATGACATGACAGAGCGGTTCCCACTGAAAAGATATTTCCGGGATCAGGATCACGTCGGCGCCGCCGGCCAGCCCGCCGGAGAGCGCCAACCAGCCGGCATACCGGCCCATGACCTCGATCACCATGACCCGGTGATGCGACGACGCCGTGGTATGCAGTATGTCAATCGCCATGCTGATCACATTGACGGCGGAATCGTGGCCGAAGGTCACGTCGGTGGCCTCAAGATCATTATCAATAGTTTTAGGCACACCGACGATATTGGCGCCCAGCCCGGCCAGCTTATGGGAGATGGTCATGGTGCCATCACCGCCGATCGTGATAAGCGCATCCAGTTTCCATTTGCGATAATTGGCCATGGCCTGGGCGGAGGTATCGGAAATCACCACGTTTCCATCCGGATCCTTCCGGGGATAATGCCACGGATCGCCCTTATTGGAGGTGCCAAGGATTGTGCCGCCCGTGGCCAGAATGCCAGACACATCCGCATTGGACAGTTTACGAATCCGTCCTTCCACCATCCCCTCAAACCCGTCCTCGACGCCGAGTACCTCGCAGTCGTAATCATGGATGAGGGTTTTTGTTACCGCGCGGATCACGGCGTTCAAGCCGGGACAATCCCCGCCGCCGGTGAGAATGCCAACGCGCTTGGTCCGGGCTGACTTCATAAGCGATCTCCTTGCTATTGACCAGTGATGTGAATTTCAAACTGAAGATTGTTGACAGGATAACAGGATGGACGGGATCAAGACAATACCGGATTCGTAAACCTCATAGACGTGAGTCAGTTTCAAAAGTCCTTTTCAAAACGGTCGTGACGGAGCACGACCCTCCAAAGCGCCGAAAAATCGGCCATTTTCAGGGGATGGAGGGACACGCTCCGCCCGCCTGCATCGCTATGCGAAGCATTGCGGGCAGGTCGTATCCGCAGGACTTTTGAAACTGACTCACGTGGCATAGATTTAATTAGGTCCGGCAGCTGCCCACCCTCCATGGTTCTGTCCGCCGGAGGCGAGCTTGTCCGTCCATTGGCGGATTGTGCCATAGGCAAACCCGCCTTGGTGCGAAAAGTTCCTATGCATTCCCACCCCGGCCGGCTGAATTTTTCAGGTCCTCACCGAAGACCAGGAAGTAACCCGCCCCCAGCAGTCCGAACCCGAAGGCTGTCAGCAGATTGACCGCCGGCGAAATTTGCCACAGGAACGCACCGCCAAAGGCGGCGACCGACACGACAACATCCCGGACCAGGTAATACAGGCCAAACATGCCGGCCTTCCGGTCCTCCGGCGCCAGGTCCATGATCAAAGCCTTGCGGGTCGGCTCCCCGAACTCCTTCAGTCCGCGAACGATAAACGCCAGAACCATGGCCCCGAACGAATGGGAGAACAGCAGGACAAGCGGGAACAGGGCAAAGTTGAAAAATGTAATGACCACAAACGGCTTTTTGGCGGTCTGATCGGCCCAATAGGCCACGGGGATATAAACCAGCACCGCCGTGGCCATCTCAATGCCGGTCAGGATACCGAATTGAACCGGCGTGATGGTGTTCTGCTTCAAACACCAGATCACCACGAAGGCATAGGGAATCTGCTCGGCAAACCGGACGAGGATATCCGCAACCAGCAGGCGCCGGAGCGGCGACGTCATGAAACGCCAGAGCGCCAGTGGATTTTTTTCGGCGTGGTGGACGGTAGGAGTGTCTTCAATCATCATCTGCTGAACCACCAGGGACACGGCGCCCATGGCGAACGCCGCGATAAACGACAACCGGATGCCGTCCCGCTCACCATACAGCGAGATCATGACGCCTCCCAGTACCGGGCCAAGCGCCATGGGAAGCCGGCGCACCAGCGAGTGCATCGTCACCCCCATAGTCCGCTTATGGGCCGGCATGATTTTTGACACCAGGCTCATCGTCGCCGGCAGGGAGATGGCGGTCCAGGAGATGAAAAACACGGCTCCGACAATCACGGCCTGCCAGTAGGGAAACAAGATCACGATAAGATAGCCCCCTAACGAGACGAGATTGAATAAAAGCAGGGCTCTCTTGGTGCCAAGTCGATCGCTGAAATAACCGCCCGGAAAGGAATACAGGGCCGACAACAGGTTATCCATGCCGTTGAGCAGGCCAACCGACAGGATGCCGCCCCCCAGTGCCAGCAGGTATATCGGCAGAAAACGCTCGGCTATCTTTTCGCCCAGGCCGACCAGGACAACCATGGCCAACAAGGCCACCATGCTCCGCCGCAGACCGAAGAATTGATTGACACGGGATAAAGGATTCATAACATCAACTCAGGGAATGAGTCGGATAACTGCCGCCGACTATAAGAATATCCCGACCGGAACGCAATGCTACGCTTGATACACCCGCCGAAATATGTCATTAATCTCTTCGTTTCCTTGCGATTGATCGCGCGTGTAGGGGTTCAGCTTGCCCTTCGGCTTCGCTCAGGGCCTTGAGCCTGTCGAAAGGCTGAACCCGTCTTTATGGTTCAAAGCCCTGGGCTGAGCAAGCTCAGCCCCTACATAAAATTTTTCTATTAGATTAACATTGGGCCCCAAGGCTCGAATCGTGATCGGGGTAAACACAGCGCTTGCAAAGCGTTTTGCATGGTCCCTCACATAAAGGGTCCGTCGGAGGCGGAAAATTCCTATCCATAATATTTTTCGAGCGATGACGCAATGAGCCACCGGAAACATCCATGGGACAAGGCACCGATCTCCCGCCGGGATTTTTTAATCCTGTCGGGGGCGTCCACGGCCGCATTCCTGGCGGGCTGCGCCACGAACCCGGTCACGGGAAAGAACCAGTTCATGCTGGTGTCCGAAAACGGGGAAATCAACGTTGACCGGACCAACTCGCCCCACCAGATTTCGGCCGATTACGGCACTGTCCAGGATGCCGAACTGAATCGCTATTTAAACGGCCTCGGCGAGCACCTGGCCTCGCATTCGCACCGGCCCAACATGCCCTATACCTTCCGAAGCGTGAATGCCGTGTACGTCAACGCCTATGCGTTTCCCGGCGGCACCATCGCCGTGACACGCGGCATGCTCCTGAATCTTCAGAGCGAGGCGGAACTGGCGGCCGTACTGGGCCATGAAATCGGGCACGTTGCCTCACGCCATTCGGCATCCAGCATGAGCAAGGGCATGGTTCTCAACGTTGCCATGGCCGTGGGTTCCCTCGCCCTGAATCAATTTGCGCCCGACTATAGCGCGCTGGGCGCGGGCCTGGGCGCCATCATGGGCGGCGCCCTGCTGGCACGTTACAGCCGGGGCGCCGAGCGGGAAGCCGATGCGCTCGCGCTGGAATACATGACCCGCTCCGAGTACAATCCGGAGGGATGCGTCGGCGTAATGGATATCCTCCGCAAACTTCAGAAAGACAAACCCAACATCATTGAACTGATGTTTGCCACGCACCCGATGAGCGAGGAACGCTACCAGACGGCCATCGAGACCATTCGCGAAAAATACCAGGCCGCCAAGTCCTTTCCGGTCAATAAAGAACAATACCTGGATCAGACGGTCCGTATCCGCGCCCAGAAGGATGCGATCGACCAGTTCCAGAAGGGCGAAAAGGCCATGCGTGAAAATAAACTGCCCGCGGCCGCCGAATGCTTCGAGGCCGGCTTGAAACTGGCGCCCCAGGATTACGCCGGCCTGCTGATGCTGGCCAACTGCCGGCTCACTCAGAAACAATGGCTGGAATCAGAGCGGCTGGCCGAGGAAGCCCGGTCGGTGTATCCGCGGGAACCCATGTCCCTATTCGTCTCGGGCCTGGCCCGCATCGCCGGCAAGCGCTACGATGCCGCCTACGATGCCTTCAACCGGTATGATCAGCTTCTTCCGGGAAACCCGAACACTGTGTTCTACAAGGGCTTTTCCCTGGAAGGCATGGGCCGCCGCCCTCTCGCGGCAGAACAGTACCAGCAGTTCCTCCAGCAGGTTCAGCAGGGCGAAAACGCACAATACGCCTACCAGCGCCTGGTTCAGTGGGGTTACATCAAGCCGCAGCAGAGATAGCGTAACTACTCACCAGGCATCCTGATGCGGGATGTCTGGCGGGATGACTTTGGCGACCGGTTGGCTTGGGCCGCCGGGTTAAGGTTAACGTTCGGCGTGAACCTTGAGGTGACCCGCCGCGGGTTACCGAATAGGTTCGACGCCGTTGTTCACCGATTCTTCTTTCGGTCAACCAGTCTGTAAATAATCCCGTCAGCGATATCATTGACCTTCGTGAAGTTGCTTTGCTCCATCTCCTTGCTGAGCGCGTTGAACAGAGGCTCGAGATCTTCGGTGTCATTCTTGAGTCTGTGATACTCCACGGCAAAGAGGGATGCGGGTATGCAGATGGGGACAGACAGATGTTGTATTCCGTGCCTGATGTCAGTGGTTGCCTTGGCCAAGTCCAGCAGTTTCTCCATGGTGCGGACTGTTTCGGGAGATGGATAATTCTTGAGACCCTCGATCATGGACAGGACATCGACCGCCCAAGAGGTCAGGCGCGTTCTCATCTCTCCACGCAACTGTTCAAGCTGAATACGTCGGTCAACACCAGCTCTGTAGAGAGAAATCAGCAAGCTGAGAATTGAGATTGCAAGGGCGGTTATCGATAGAGTCAATGGATCCAGTTTCATATTCCTCCTGCCTAACGGCGCGCATGAACCTCGGCGCGGCTACGCGCCGTAGCGTTCCATGCGCTGGTTCGCCGATTTCTCCTCTCAGATGTTTCCTGGTGCAAACCTCCGGAGTTTCGGTTCCACCGTTGGATTCCTCTTAACAATCATGTCGTAGAGATACGGCCAGTATTCCGTCGCATTCGGACGTCCCCGCATTTGCATCCGCACGAAGTGAGCAGTCGAAATGACTCTGTGGTTGCGGAGATCGTCGAGAAAGATTGGAGCTTTGAGGCGGCAGACCCGCCGGATTGATCCCATGAAATCCTTCCCCTCCTTCCATCCGGCAGTCACTTTTCTGGCGCGGTCCGCCGCGACGAAAATGTGACTGATGGATGTTTCTGGTCGTGTAAAGTAGTAGAGAATCAGGTCTCCGCGATGGCATTGACTGGGGACACTCCATCTTGCATCCGAGTTCCTTCTCTCCAATTCCACTTTATAAGGGTCATTCGTGGGCATAATCCAGACGTTGAATCCCAGTCCGAACTCCCGCCGGAGTTCAACAATCTGGAGATTGGCGGGCGCATCAGGCCAGTTATGCTCCCAGCACACAATCCAGTCGCATTGACTCGGATTGTGCCCGTGGGTCTTGAAGTTTCGGGAATGGAACTCGAATTCAATCCGAATGCGTTTTTCTTTCCCGTGAATCTTCTGATAGGCGGTGCAGTCCGGGAAACCGGACTGCACCGCATCCACGCGGATGCGCCATTTGTGGGCAAGGTGCGCAAAGAGAAAGACGACGCCCAGTTCATTGGAGGGAGCATAACGGAGCGGTGCGCCATCAAGCACCTCACCCCGTGAGATTGATTCCGTATTTATCATCTTCTCTCCGGCGAACAGTGTTATTGAGCCTACTTCGCGCAGGGGACATTCCCCTGTGCAACGAAGATATGGTATGGACACGCGCGTTAACCGTCAAGGGTCTAAATGCTTGCATATCAGCCATGTTTCAACGCGCCATGTTTTGCGCTTTCCGCCGAAGTAGGCTTTGTGCTAAATGCTAAGGTCTGACTTATACAGAAATGCGATTTGACGATATAATTCCTCGCATGGAGTGGAAGAAGTCCTATCTGACTCCGGACCGATTCGAAATACGGCGCGAGGCGTTGCGATGGTACTACCAGGAGGGCAGTTTGCGGATGAAAGCGGCAGGGCAAGAGAAGTCGCCGCCATTGCCGACAACAAGAACCACTTGTGAGCCGATCATTCGTCCCGAACAAATCCAAACACACCGGCGTTGGTGTGCAAAGTCCCTACGAGTTGCTTTGAACATTGGCCGGCAACATTATTTAGAGCAGAGGCTTTCGGATTCCAAATCCGGACTGGCCATGCATTTCAAACCCCGCCTGTCAGGCGGCGCACCAATAGATCCTCAAAAGCGCCCAGGTTTTCCCATTCCATTGCCACCCGCATCCGCCGCGCCGTATCGTCAATCCGGGTGAAGCCGTCATCCGTCACCCGAATGCCCAGGTTTTCCATGACCAGTAAATCTTCGGCAAACGCCAGATAGATAGCTACCGTATCGAAAAGGATTGAACTCTGTTCATCCGGATGGCCTTTCAGCCAGATGCGATAATTTTCTATCACCGCCCGGGCCAAAGGATCGGATGCCCGACACACCGCCTGATACTTCTCTCCTGTCAGGCGAACCATTCCGCAGGTATCCAGCGGGGTGATCACCATCTCCGCCCAGGGCGCGGTAAATACCGCCTGGCATGCCTTGATATCTTTGACCACATTGAATTCAGCAATAACGGTCGGCGAGCCACCATGACCGCGGGAAACGGATCCGAACATGCCGACGAACCGGCATTTTGCCGCTATCCGCGGCTCCCTGCGGAGCGCTTCGGCTATATTAGAAACCGGTCCGATGCAAACGAGCGTCACCGGACAGGGAGACCCCATAATAACGTTAATCATGGCCTGGACCCCGTCAGCATGGATTGTCCCGGGATAACGCCCCAACTGATAATCCTTAACCCAGGGTTTCTGGTTTTCCCGGCCCGGCTCAGCGCCCTGGTTAATGCCGATGCCGATGGGAATGTCGGTGCGCTTCGCGATCTCCAGCAGGTGCGCAATTAGTTGCGCGCGATATGACGTGTCGCCCGTATCACCAACCACCAGCTTGACATCCAATTCCGGTGATTTCAGCAGCATGACCAGCGCCCAGGTGTCGTCAATATCCCCGCCGATGTCGGTATCGAGAATCACCGGGATTTTTCCGGCCGGGTTCCGTTTTTTGTCATGACTCATACCCATCTTCTACAGTTAAAAAACGCGCATGTTGATAATGAACGACTTACGAGGACGACGAAGAGCTGTGCCAACACATTTCCAAAACCGACGCATTACGCCATTACAGTTCTCTGATTGTGACCGGGACGGCTACGCC
>JAHIJO010000198.1 GCA_018898455.1 Verrucomicrobiota bacterium
CAATCCGCCATTGCCCAGCATCGGCGCCTGGAAGGTGTTTTAGATCGAATGCGGCGGTTGTCCGAAAAGGTCATTTTCGCCACAACTCTCGGTGTGCTAAAGAGAAGCCGATGAAAAGGATCGATTATCTTAGCGCCATTCCGGACTGACCCCTTTCGCCCTTTCGTCCATTGCCGGGTAGTTTGCGTTTGCTGCCGCCCACGCATCATGTTGAGGGACTGCGGGAAGACCTGCCACGGCGAAGTTCCTTGAACGAAGCCGGGCTATTAAATCATACACCACCTGTGAGCTATGCCTTGGCAGGCCCTCCATCGAATCCCGGTCGGATGAAGGCGCGGGCGTTGGGAAATTCCCGCTCGGTTTGGCGCTGGAGTCCTTTCAGGGCGGCAAGGAACGACAGGATTTCATCCTCGCGCTCGGGGAAATGCCTGAGCAGGATACCCCAGGCTGCCATGGATCGTTCCATACCGATCAGTGCGATTTTGGCCGATCCGTCCCAGTCTTTGGGTAAGTCCTCGATAATCTCCGGAACCTCCTCGGAGCGTCCCCCGATCGCGCGGGCGAGCTTCACGCCGATCTGCAGATGGTACCAGGAAACAACCTCGATGGCTTCGAGCGTCTCGGCCGCGTCGTTTTCCGGGGTATGTCCGGGGAGTTCCAGTCGGGCCGCCATGATCAAGGTCTTGCCCTTTTCCCGGAACATCGGCGCGGATGCCTTCAGCCACTGATAAACTTGTAGGCCGTAGTCCCGGCTGGCGCGCGTCAGGAGGTGCTGTTCGACGGTCTCCTCGCGCTTCTGTTCCGCCGCTTCAATCTCCAACTGTTCTTCCGGCGGGATGTGGTCAAGGTCAATGCCTTTCTCGGCGGCCATCTCGCGGACCATCTCCATCGTCTCGGCGAAGATGTTTCCCAGGCGTTTCCAGAACCGCTCGTTGGTGATGTCCCGCGAGGCGGGATCACCGTCGTCCGACGCCCGTTCGTCGGCGTAAACAGCACACCGCGCCGTGTACGCGCACCGCTCGCACCACCGGTCGCAGTAGTTGTGGATGCCCGAAATGTGATGCGGGTTTGGTTTCCATCGCCGGGTCCGGCGGCGGGAGGCATCAATCTTTTTATCAGGTTTGTTTGTCATACGAGCGTCAGTATGATCTGGATGGCCCGCGAAGTGAAGCCAAATTGAATCTGGAATTGAAGACCGCGATCAATGGGGCGGTAATTTACAGTAAGGCCTCAGTCACAGGGGGTGTAGAGGTGGTTCGGGCTTGTCCCGCTCCTAGCGGGAAGAACCACAGATTGCCGTTCGGTCTCGCCAGGGCGAAGCGCTCTGGCGGAGCCTGGCGAACGGCCGCTACAACTGAAGCCCTCTGACCAACTCGGTTGCGCCACATTCCCTGCCTGTAAACAGGCCTTACCATTTACATTTGACTTTCGATGATTATTGTGCAATAATATACCTATATTTGAAACTTATTCCGACGGGATGTTTTTTAAAAAGAGGTGAAATTATGCAAAATCAGACGCAAATTAGTTTGTCGGCAACGTGCCGGTCCGGCCGTACGGCCGCCGGTGTTTTCACACTGTTGCTCGTGACGCTTGCCTTCCTGGCGGCGGGCAACGGATGGGCCGAATGGCATCCTGACCCGCTGTCGGCAAAAAATGATCCCCCGGCTTCTCCGGCGCCGATGGTCTCAGCCGACAAGGCCTATTCCCTGGTGATGACCAACGGGTATGGCGACATCTATCGCATGAACCTGATGCGCGAACGTATTAATTACCAGGCCTATCGCGGTATCTGCTCCTACCGCGGATTTTCGCTGTCCGGCTGTTCCACCACGGGCGAGGTGGTCATGCTGCGGATCAAGGAAAATCCGGTCATGCCGGAGCATTTTTCGATTCTTTCGACCTCCCGGCGCTGGGGCACCACCACGTATGTGTTGAACGACGTGTTCCGTCCGCTCTGTTCCTGGGTCATGGCCGGCTACGAGAACTGGTACCCGTTCGACATGAGCTGCAGTGTGGCCATGTATATCAACTCCGGCGGATTCGGCTTGCAGGGCCGGCCGAGCTATGCCATCCCCGACCTCATGGCATCGTCGCCGTTTTCCATCATGAGCCCGGAAGACCGGGGCGCGTTATTTGTACCGCCGGCGGGACAAGCGGCGCCGAAAGCCTATTCCCTGGTGATGACCAATGGGTACGGCGACTGCTATCGCATGAACCTGATGCGCGACCGTATTAATTACCAGGCCTATCGCGGTATCTGCTCCTACCGCGGGTTTTCGCTGTCCGGCTGTTCCACCACGGGCGAGGTGGTCATGCTGCGGATTAAGGAAAACCCGGTCATGCCGGAACATTTTTCAATAGTCTCGACCTCCAAGCGCTGGGGCACCACCATGTATTTTCTCAACGACGTGTTCCGCCCGCTCAATTCCTGGGTCATGGCCGGCTACGAGAACTGGTACCCGTTCGACATGAGCTGCAGTGTGGCCATGTATATCAACTCCGGCGGATTCGGCTTGCAGGATCGGCCGTTCCGGCCGGAACCGGTCAAAGCGGTCAGCCAGTCCGTTCCCTTCGCGACCGATAACGGCACCGGCACCAACTTGATTGGGGCGCTGTTGCCGCTGACGGGCGACTTGGCAGATGTGGGATTATCGTATCAGTCGGCTTTGAATCAAGCCCTGCGGGCTATTACCAATACGCCGGGCATGCCGTCGATTAGACTGTTAATAGAAGACACCCAAACGGATGCCGGGATTGCTTACGATAAATTGGTGGCCCTGCGGTCCAATGGTTGTCACATTGTACTGGGTCCGGAATCCAGCGAGGAATGCAGAATCCTGAAAATTTACGCGAATGAAAATGACGTGTTGCTCATCTCCAGTGCCTCGACCGCCACGCCGCTGGCGCTTCCCGATGACAACCTCATGCGCCTGGCCATCGATGATTCGAACCAGGCGCGCGAACTGGCGACCCTGCTGGCCGCTGACGGGATCACGGACATCGCCATCCTGAGCCGGTCGGATATTTACGGCGAGGGATTTCTGACCTCGCTGATCCAGGAGCATAACGCGCGCGGCGGCACGGTGTTTGCCACAAATTACTGCCCGCGGGCGACCGACTTTATTCCGGAGACGGTGTCAAATATGGCAATGCAAGTGAGTAATCGCAGTGCCGTCCGGGGCGCGAACCTGGTGGGCGTGGTTACGATTCTTTTCGGCGAGGGGGTTGAGGTGTTGGAGGCAGCGGCGGGCTATCCGGCTCTGGGCGCGGTGCGCTGGTATGGCAGCGATGGCATGGCGCAAAATAATACCCTTTTAACGACCACAACGGCGGCGGCCTGCGCGGCCAAAAGCCGCTACGTCTGTTCGACGTTCGGGAGTTTTACCAATCAATTATACAGCGTGGTGGCGGACAATATCAGGGTCGAGACCGGCCAGGATGTGGTTCCGAATTATCCGATGTCGTGTTACGACGGCTTGTGGCTGGTGGCGACAGCCTTGCAGCAGACCGGCAGTACCCAAACCATGGCGACGCTCAAGGCTGCCATCAGGTCGGTGGCCGGCAATTATACCGGCTGCACCGGCCCGATCGTTTTTAATTCAGCCGATGATCGGGCGAGCGGGTCTTATGATTTCTACGAAGTTGATGCGGCGAACGGCGCCTATCATTGGATTGATCTGGTGGGGAAGATACCCGTGGCGCCTGAAAATGTGACGGCCAGCCAGGGGGCTTATGCCGACAGCATCAAAGTGGCTTGGAATCCGGTAAGCGGCGCCACGGCATACGAATTGTGGGGGGCACTGGCGGATCAGGTGTCGAGCGCCACGAAGCTCGCCGATCTTAATTCCACCGTGTACGAGGTGGCGGACGTGCCTGTGGGGACACCCTGTTATTTCTGGGTCAAGGCGGTGAACGCCAATGGTTCGAGCGGGTTCAGCTCGGCGGCCGAGGGCTGGGCCCAGGTTGCTGCCGGGCCGGGCATCAGGATCAACGGTTCCAGTTCGGCGGTGGCCGTCACCTCTCCTGATACGATTACGGTGACTGTGGAAATGGTTCCCGGCATTTATGAAGGTGTTGATGCCGACTGGTGGCTGGTGGTCGAAACGCCGACCGGGTGGTATTATCGCGATGCTTCCGGGCAATGGCAGTCTTCGGACGGCAGCACATTCACGCCGGTTTACCAGGGAGCCCTGATGAATTTAAGCGCCACGGAAGTGCTGGCTATGTCCGGGCTCACGACCGGTAATTATACCTTTTACTTCGGGGTGGACGCTCGTGACGGTGTTTTAAATCCCACTAGCATCTGGTTTGCCAGTATCAATTTGACTGTATATTGATGCCCCGAGCTTCGCGCTCGGGACGCGCCACAACCAGGCTTCACCGAGGCAAGCCGTAGCGGGCGACAGTCCTTGCCAGGCATTTCCTGCTCGCATGACACCGAGGGGTTACTGCCAACCAGAGCTTTGTTTTGACGAGATTTCCGTTCTGGCATATATTAGCCTAACTTTTGACAACCTTGATCCCGGCTGTATGGTCAGAGATATTTTTATTGTGCCGGCGCTTATTAGGTGTTGTGTTTGGGCGGCTAAGGAGCGCTTTTGGCGCCAATGCGTGCATTCATCTCATATCTTCAGCGATTTCCCGACAAAACCCGATCTTTGATTTTTACCGTTCTTTATGGTCTGAGCGGGGGCATCACCGCGGTTGTTTTCCAAATACTGATTAATCTGCTTTTCAACGCCACCTATGGCAAACTATCGCATCTATCATGGGTAGTATTTCTGATTGGGAGTTTTGCGGTTATCGTCGCTTCCTCGCTGGCGGTGGGTTTTTTATTGAACACTTTTTGCCGCGATGCCGCCGGCAGCGGCATCCCCCAGGTCAAGCTGGCATTTTGGAAGGACATGGGATTTGTGCCGGGGCGCATTGTGTGGGTGAAGTTTGTGGCCGGGATTCTGGCGGTGGGCGGCGGAAGCAGTCTGGGTCGGGAAGGTCCTTCAGTACATGTCGCGGCCGGCGTGGCGTCCACCTTGAGCGGTTGGCTGGGCCTTCCCAAACAGAAACGCCGCGCGGCAACGGCCGCCGGTTCGGCCGCCGGGTTGGCCGCCGCGTTCAATACTCCCCTGGCGGCCATCACGTTTGTGCTGGAGGAAATCATCGGCGATCTGAACAGCCGACTCTTGGGCGGTATCCTGCTGGCGTCCGTCATCGGGGCCTTTGCCGTCCATGCCCTGGTGGGTAAACAACCATCCTTTCTCGTTCCAGAAGTGCAGGATTTGTCCTGGTCTGTGTATCTCGCGGTGCCGTTGGTTGCCGTTTTCGCGAGTCTCATGGGTGTTTTATTTCAGCGGTCGACTTTGATTCTGAGAGCGAAGGTCAAAAGCGGCACACGTCTGCCGCCGTGGCTGCATCCGCTGGTGGGAGGTCTGACGACGTGGGTTCTGGGCGTAGCCGTATTTCTTATGACGGGCAAACTCGGTGTGTTTGGGCTCGGCTATGACGATTTATCTGCCGCCCTGCACAATCAGATTCCGTGGCAGATCGCCGGGGTGTTGCTCGTTACCAAGCTGATCGCGTCGATTTGTTCATACGGCTGGGGCGGCTGCGGCGGAATATTTTCGCCCACGCTTTTTTTCGGCGGGATGAGCGGCATTTTCATGGCCGGGATTCTGAATCCGTG
Organism: Verrucomicrobiota bacterium; assembly: GCA_018898455.1. Classification (GTDB taxonomy): domain Bacteria; phylum Verrucomicrobiota; class Kiritimatiellia; order JAAZAB01; family JAAZAB01; genus JAHIJO01. The sequence continues at coordinate 5,684 of JAHIJO010000198.1, forward strand.
GTTTTCCTTCAGCGCCTCGGACTATATCGTGCTGGCCATCGTGGGGATGAGCAGTTGTTTCGGCGCCGTAGTGCGGGTTCCGATGACCGTCCTCTTGATCGTGTTTGAGATGACGCATCAGTTTTCGATCGTCCCGGCGTTGATGCTGGGAACCCTCATCAGCCAGGCCTTGGGGTATGCCTTTAACCGGCAAAACTTTTATGATTCGATATTGACCCAGGATGGGCATAATATCCACAAGATCGTTCCGCCACGGGATTTGAGGAGCTGGCAGAATTTTTCCGTGGCGACCATTGTCAATCGGCGTCCCGTGGTGATCCGCGATCTGGCGCCGGCCAATATCAATCGGATATTACAGGAGCATCCCTATCTGCGTTTTCCGGTGGAACTGAACGGGAAAATCGCCGGTGTAGTTCTCCGGCGGGAGGCGGCTTACGCCGGTGCCCATAATCAGCAACCGGCCCTGGAAAAGGCCGTGACGTGTCTGGAGACTCAAACCATCCGCGATATTGCCGATCAAATGATTGCGTCGCCTTCCAATATGGTGCTTGTTGTCGATCAAGACCGGGGCGCTGTTACCGGGGTTATTACCATGCATGATTTACTGAGATCTGAAGTCGCCATCGCCGAAAGGAACTGAAGGTCAGCGAAGTTCTTCCCCCTTTCCGTCCGGAATTGCCCGCCAAGCGCAATCCAAGCCTGCTGGTGACGGCGTGGGCCACTGATGAGGGGCTTTACAGTTTCGAATGAGAAACCGGGGTATTTGCCAGATGGATGGTCTGGGTCGGGAAGGCAAACTCGATGCCTTCCTCGTTGAACCGGCGCAAAATGCTCATGTTTACCCGCTCATTGAAGGCCGCATAATCCCAGTATTGCGGGGGATGATACCAGTAGAACACGACGATATTCAGCGAATCGGCATTGAATTCATCGAAATACACCCGCGGCGGAAAATCCGGCCGCATCCCTTCATGATCCTTCAATATCTCCTTGATGATCTCCAATGCCCGCTTCACTTTGTCCGGCGGGGTGTCATAGGTGATGGTAATATTGGCCCGCCGCCTGATATACGGGCGTTTGCCGATATTCTGGATGGTCTTGGAGGCCATTTCACTATTGGGAATGGTGATCAGATGGCCTTCCAAGGTGCGGATGCGCGTGGAGCGGAAGCCAACCTGTTCGACCGGGCCGTCATGTCCGTCCACCACAATCCGATCGCCCATTTCGAAAGGTTTGTCGGCGAAAATGGCGATGGATCCGAAAAAATTCTTCAGCGTGTCCTGCGCTGCCAGCGCCACAGCCAGTCCGCCGACACCCAAACCTGCCAGCAGTGAGGTTATGGGTTTATCGCTTAAAATAGTGCCGATTTGGAGCAGGGCTAGAATGACGATTGTCACTCGCAGGCTGGTCCGGACGATCGGAACCAGCATGTCGTCCAGTTTGCTGGGAGTCTGGGAGGCCTTGCGGGTCAGCCAGAAATCAATCACATCAACCAGGCAGTACAGCGTCCAAAAAAGCGTAAATACGATTAGGATATCGGCGCCGGTGTCGGCGAAATTGGCGACCCGGGAGTTCAACACCATTACGTTCAAACCGATCCGCAAGCCGATAGCTGCTCCGATAAACCCAACAGCCCGCGCGATGGCGCGCAGAGCAACCGCCGCGACCGGCCGGCGTTGATTTTCCCAGCGGCCGGCGGCGGACATGAAAAGGCGTTGGGAGAATTTTCCCGCTCCCAGAGCCAGGATGATCACCCCGAACAACACGCCGATCCGCCACAGATCGTTCCCGCCCATAGTGATTTGAGTTCCCAGCGACCACCATTCATTCGTCATGCCGTTACTCCTGCCGGTATAAAAGGTTTACAATATTGTTAGCGTCGCGACGGCTTATGAGCGCCCGAGCATATCCTTGCCTTTTGGAATTAATAGCATAAATCTAAAGTAGAATACAAGCGCCCATTGATAGCGTTCCCAGCGATGCTGGCAGCCGAACTGCTCCATGGCGTTGGGCTGGAAAATTAAGGCCTCGTCGAGCTTTGGCCGATTTCTTGTTTTCACCCCGCGTGGCCAGGCCCGCGGGCTGTGTCATGGTGCGGATTGGGTTGATGCGTGCGCCGCCGGCAGCGATGAATGCCAAACCATAAAACCGGCAGGAGACACCAGTACAAGAGGACTACCGACGGATGCTGCCACCAGTTGATTCCGTTAAGGGTAACGTCGGAGATCGGGAAAAGCAGGAGCGTTTGAAAACGTCCCGATCCATGCGTGAGCATGTCCATCAGGATATGGAGTGGCCAGGCCAGTGATGACAGAAAGAGCGGTTTCCACAGGCAACGGATAAGAATACTGACCGCCCCGGCGGCGACAAGGCTATGCGACCAATGATACAGTTCGAAGGTAAAGGCCGGGATCCCGGTAAAAGTGAACAGATGGCCTTTAACCGCCGCCGTAAGTATGGCGATGCCTATGGATAACGCATCCGGCAGGAGGCCGAATCCGAACGCGGCCCATATGGTCCAGTCAAACGATCTCGTCCGACCGGCGGCGTCTATGGGGCCGCGCGCGCCGCCGGCCAGACCGGTTCGGCTGAACAGCGTTGCGCTATAAAGGGCATGAGCCAGAATATCCATCTAGCGGTGGATTGTAATGGAAGACGCCCGAAATGTCTGTTTGTTTTTGGGGTTCCATTAACGGCAAGGAAATGCCTTGAACTCTATCCGGCCGGCGAATAAGATATTCATTAAGGTTGAGATGTTGACAAGGAAGAAGGTCACTATGCCGTGGAACAGAATAATGAGCGCAGGTCAATGGATGCTGGCGGTATGTTGTCTGATTGCTTCTGACGGTCTGGCGGCTGGCGGCGAGAAGGTGACGGCCATAGCTCCAGGGGAAGACCACGTGCTTTTTCTGCAGACGAACGGCAATGTCTGGGGATGCGGCGCCAATACGGATGGGGAGTTGGGGATCGGAACGACACTGGACAGCATGGAACGCGTCCAGGTGGACATTGCGGACGTCGCGGCGCTGGCCGCTGGCGACAGTCATTCCCTGGCATTGTATCGGGATCAGACTGTCAGCGCATGGGGAAAAAACACTTACGGTCAGTTGGGTAATGGCCCGGATACTTCAACTTGTTGGCCGGTGCCAGTCAGCGGGCTGACCGAGGTGACGGCACTGGCCGCCGGCTACGGTTATTCGCTGGCGTTGCGGAGCGATGGCACAGTCCGGGCCTGGGGCTACAATGGAAGCGGGGAGTTGGGAAACGGGAGTATTTTTTCGACGAACATTCCCGTAGTCATAACGAATTTATCCGGCGTGGCGGCAATTTCCGCCGGCATCTATCATTCCCTGGCCCTGCGGAATGATGGCACCCTCTGGGCGTGGGGCTGGAACTATTATGGACCACTGGGAAATGGCACGAATGCGTTCACCAACCGGCCTGTGCAAGTCATCGGGCTCACGGAGGTGAGGACCATGGCCGCTGGCGGCTATCATTCACTGGCGCTGAAGCAGGACGGCACGATCTGGGCTTGGGGGGATAACAGCTATGGGCAATTGGGGATTGGCCGATACGAAGGGTCTTCGTATTCGCCTGCCGCTACCAACGTGCCTATGCAGGTCAATGGCCTGATGGATATCATTGCTCAGCCGCTGGTGAGTATCATTCGTTGGTACTGAAGAACGATGAGACCGTTTGGGCTTGGGGAGTGGGGGTATCTCTCGCCGGCCAGCGGGTCACGGAACGTTATTGCGTTTTACGCTGGATGCCTTCCCGTACCCGGCGATTATGACGGCGATGGCCTGGATGACTTGTCGGTGTATCACGCCGCGACAGGCTATTGGGCGATCCGCTATTCCGGGAGCGGCGAAACCGCGATCTTCGGTCCCATCGGCCCCGGTTTCATTACGGTCATGAAAAGCGCTATTCCCATTCAACGTTGAGCGTTCAATTTTGAATATTACCACCAGTGTTCGGCCTGGATGCCGAAATTAAGGCCGTTGCGCTGATTGGCGAACGCCGTTCCGCCCAAAGCGGGATTCCCCTCAAAATCCTGGCCCCACTGGGCATACGTGGCGAATAACCTGAATTCCGGTCGGCTGAAAAAGTCGGGAGCGGGTGTGATGCGCAAAGCGGTTGTAAATTTGAACAGGTAGGAATCAACGTCGTTTTGGCGGTCGTTGACGTAATCAATGCCCGGCTCGAATTCAATGCCGAAATGTTTGAAGAAATGATACACCGGGCGCAGACCGCAACTGGCCCAGGTGGCATCCGCTTTGGCGTCGGCGCCGGTGTTGAAATACTGCAGGACGCCGACAATTTCCGTGCTCAAGCGTTCGGTAATCTGGTGGTCGTACATTTCTGTTGCCCTGACAATATTGGCATGGCTGTTGTCGTCCGTGGCCGGCATGTTGCCGGCGGCGGAGAGGGAACTGTTGCACCCATAACCGTATTGGAAAGACAGCTGATTCCGGATTTGGTTGTGCTTGACTTGATGCATAACGCCACAGTCAATGCCGACCTGGCGGGGATAACGATAGGAACCGGTTTTATTCGTGGCCGTGCCCCCCTGCATATAACCGCCATTCACCCAGGTTGTGAACTTTCCCGCCCCGGCATACAAATCGGAAAACATGACGTTGAAATTATTTTTGGCCAGCCGGCCGTTACCGGTGTTGTAATCGAAGGCTCCCTGGTCGGTGCTGGTCCAGTAACTGGAGGCCGACTCGGAAAAAGCGATGTAGGCGATATGCATGCGCCCGGAACCGAGATCGATGTTTTCCAGGCCGCCGCCGTAACCGCTCAGGTCGTACCACCAGAAGTCGTTGATGTTCAGTTCCGGCAGGCGGTAAAAGCGTTCGCCGACCCAGACCTTGGTTGAAGGGTTGGCCTCAATAAAACCACTCATGCCGGCGAACATTTCACGCAGAACAACCTTGTTTTCCATGTCCTCCGATTTGCTTTGCTGGGTTTTATAAGCGACCCGTATCTGGGTGTTGATTTTTAATCCGTCCTGATTCGGATTCCAGTTATTTTCGTTGACCACCGTCTCGATATAGGTGTCCGATTCGTTGCCCAACCGGTATTTGGCGGGCGCGCCCGGCGCCTGAAACGCGTCCATGTGGCCGCCTTTGCTGTTGATCCCGGCGCCGGCGCGGAAATACCCCTGCCATTCAAAGCCTTTGCTCAGATAATCGAACAGGCGGGTGTGTAGTTTGTCCTGAATTTTCAGAACACTTTCCGGAAGGATATCCTCGTAGGCTTCCAGCGCGGTTTTTTCGTGATAAGTTTGAACCTTGCCCTTTTCCTTGGCTTTTTCCAAGTCAGAGAAAGCTTTAACACCTTCCTGGGACATGGGCATTTGATTGACAGCGCCGTGCTGAATTCCATCTAAGCGCTTCTCAAGGTTGTCATGCTGTTGCTTCAGTAATTGTAATTGAGCCCGGATAGCGGTTATTTCGTTTGGGTCCTGGGCTAAACCATGGGTCGCGGCCGCTGACGCGAGAATTAAAATAACAGACAGCATCCGCGCTGTTAACTGTTTCCGGCCATGAGAAAAGTTGCAGTCAATACTTGTGGCCATACCATGCCCTCCAAAATACGCATTACGGTAACGGATTGGTGAGAATGATTATTGCTAATTCTGGCATGGTTCAAAACATGCCGGTATAGAATGACGGGTTCAGCTTGTCCCGTCGGCGACCCAGGGATCACTTGCCTCGTTTCGAGGCGACGTGGCTGAACCAGTCTTTATGGTTCAAAGCCCTGGGCTGAGCAAGCTCAGCCCTACATAACAATTTCCTCCAATTATTACAGAAACGGATGAATATTTGAATGCTTAAATTCTCGGGAGTGCGGTTTTATCAGCCGCTATCTTTTGCCTTCGCGGGTCGAAGATGTTTGATCTTGTTCCAGATCTCTTGCGGGAGTTTGATAAAAATCTCCTCCGGTAGATCGATCAGGATTTCCTTGGGCAGTGTAATCAACAGATCGTGGGGCAGGGTCACCAGCACCTCCTTCGGCAGGGTGACCAGTAAGTCATGCGGCAGGCCGATCAGAACGTCCTTGGGCATGGTGATGAGAAGATCCTTTGGCAAGGCGAGTAACTGATCCTTGGTCAGATTGAGCGGCCACCATTTCGGATCCGACACCGTGCCGGTCAGGCGAACGGCCAGAAGCTTGGAAAGGACCGGCGCCGTGGCTTGAGTCAATCGTGGAAAAAGTGTTTTGCGTTTGGGAGCCTGGGCCCAGATAATAAAATCAAGGTTTTCGTCAAGCGCATAATAGCCTTCGCCATGAATGGCGAGCGTCTGGCCGGACAGCATGGCATCGCGCGTGTCGATCTTCCGGTCCTTGACGGTGAAATTGGCGCCGAAATCCGTCAGGCTGACGGTTCCCAGGCCGGGATAGATGACGGAAAGCAGGCGTGAAAAGTCACCGAGCAGGCGCAGGTGATAAAGCTCTCCGTCCTGGATGCGGATCCAGCCGCCGCCGGCGGTAGTATTGCCCCGGACTTGTCCGATGGCGCCTGCCAACGCGCATTCGGAATAAATAATCCCCTCGTATTCCTCCTTGCCCTTATAGCCCAGCGACTGCAGGAGCGTGTTCAGGTTCATGTCGTCAACCCTGGCATGAAGATTGTACCAGAAGTTGGTCGCGGCGCCGGACGGATAGCAGGAGGCCTTCCCTGAAAACGTGCCTTCGTATGCCTCGCCCCGGATATTGGTCAAGTCGAACCGGAACTGGTTAACCGCGATGTTCAGGGAACACCGGCTGACATGGAACGGGGCGTATCCCCAGTCAGCGCCGTCAACTTCGACTCGGACGTCCGTGAGTGCTCCGGCGCCGTAATCAAGGTGGCCCCGGGCCGCGATCCGCATCGGCCCGGCGAAATAAAATCCATCAAGATACGCGGCAACCTCCGGCCCGATGAGCCGGGCAATGGCCATGGGATTGGCCGTACTTGCCAGGTCAATCTCCAAAACCGTGCCTTCCACGACATCCGAGAAACGGCCGGTCACTTCGCCCTCCGGCCGGATAACGCGCAGGCGGTCGCATGCGAGCGTGCCATTGGCATAGGAGATTCGGGACTCAAAAGAGGTCACCGGCACAGCTTGATAGGATACATTCGATCCCTGCGCATACCCGCTGATCCGGAGGGAATCGTCCCGATCAGCCCGCCCGGAAAAATCCAGTTCGACAAAAGGCGGTTTGCCGTGGGACTCAAACGAACGGACCATATCCGCCTGGTTGGAGGATAGCGCCGGAAGCAGGGCGCACGGATCCAAGGTTGACTCGACGCGGCCTTCATAGTCGCCGGAATCCAGATGATAGTTGACGTGCCCCTCCAATGTCCCCCGCCGGCGGCCCTGGCCCAGGATGGCATAGAATGGATCCACTAGCACCCTGTGGTCGTCGATCACAAACTCGGCTAATCCGCGTTCGATCTGGACGCCGCGTATATCGGCCTGCGTCAGGGATATCCAGCCGTGCAGACTATCCAACGCCTGCTCGACCGGGGCCGGGTCCACCTGGATGTCGTATTGGATCGGGCCGTTAATGGTACAGCCGGCGCCGGACAGCGCATCGCGCCAAGCCGGGGGCGCCAGAATCAGCCAGTCTTTTAGCAATATCTGTCCCCCCAGCCGCGCGTCCATGACGCGGTTGGTGAAGGTGTAGGAACCGGAGACCGTCAGGGCCTGGCCGCGCTGCCGGATATTCGCGTCCGACAAACGGAGCCGGCCGTCTTTTAATGATGCCTTGAGCCGCCATTGGTCGAAACGGACGCCGAATGCCCGCGTGGCCGCGCCTTCCATTCGGATCGAGGCTTCGTTGAAGGCGGGATTTTCCGTGTCGATTTTGAATGCGATGTCCGCGTGGGGTGGGACGCTGAACGTGACGGCATTAAGCTGTTTGACCAGTTCCAGAATCCGATCACGCTGAGAGCGGGTGAGCGCATTCAGTACGTATGTGACGGTATTCTTGTGTCGGATGGCCGCAGACGAATCAATTGCGGATTGCCCCTTCAATTCCGTCTTGGCCGGTGGTGTGGGTCGGATGGTTGGTCGCGGTGTCAGGAAAATACCGTGAGCGTTGATTTTCAGGCCGAGCAGATCGGCGGATAAGTTGCCGATCTGCCAGGCGTCGGCGCCGAATTGCACGACGCCGTTGACGTTGCGCACGATCACAGCGTCAGTGTCGTCGAACGCCGGATTTTCCACCAGGCTCAGACGCAGGAGGCCGTTATACACGCGCAAGCGCCTGAGCCCCGTCTGGTGCTGAAACCAGTCCAATGGATTCAGGAACAGGGTGACCTGATCCGCTTGCAGGATGGGCAGGAGCTGGCCTTCATCTTCGAAGGCGCGGAACTGCTCCGCCACAATCCCTTCCATCAGGTCTAGCCGGATGCGCTCCACCGTGACGCAGTAACCTTGTGACCGGAGTTGGCCCAGCCAGCGATCCACGAAGCGCTTGGGAACTCCATGGATGGACAGATAGAGGAAGGTGGCTAGGCCGACCAACAGAATAACGCCCAGCACCAGGCGGATTGCCAGGTAAATACCCTTGAATAGATTGCTCCAGTTCATAAGGAAACAAGTTAACCGCGGATCATAGTTGAATACGCATTGGATTTGTATACTATCATATATCAATGCCAACCAGCTTTCAACAACTGGTCTATGCCGCGACCCGGACTATTCCTCGCGGAAGGGTGGCGACCTACAAGTTGCTGGCCGATCATATCGGCTGCCGTTCCTGCCGCGCTGTCGGCCAGGCCTTGAAGCGGAATCCGGATGCCCCGCGGGTGCCGTGTCACCGGGTCATTGCCTCCGACGGCACACTGGGCGGGTTCCAGGGCCGGTGTGCCGGCGCCGCACTCCGCCGCAAGACGTATCTGCTCGCCGCCGAAGGCGTCCGGTTCAGTCATGGTCGCCTGGCTGATCCGCGCCGCCTGTTCCGGTTTGCTTAGTCAACGTCACGCATCAGGTAAAGGAGCCAGTGAAATGAAAGAACTTCGCACAGCGGTGTTGGGGTTGGGCCGGATCGGGTGGCAGTTCCATCTGCCCCGGATCCATCAGCATGCCGGATTCAATCTGGTGGCTGTAGTCGATCCGTTGCCGGATCGGCTGAAGGAAGCCCGGACCGTGTATGGCGTCAAGGGCTATGCGGATTGCGATGCCTTGTTTGCGGCCGAAACGCCGGACCTGATCGTTGTGGCCTCGCCGACTTCCTTTCACGCCGATCAAACCATCGCCGCTTTCCGGCACGGCAGTGACGTGTTCTGTGACAAACCCATGGCGGTTTCGCTCGGGGAGGCCGATCGCATGATCGGGGTCATGGCAGAATGCCGGCGGAAGCTCATGGTCTACCAGCCTCACCGCGCAACCGCGGAGGTGGTTGCCCTGCAGGACATTCTCCGGCAGGACTTGATCGGGCGCGTCTATATGATCAAGCGGACATGCACTGATTATACGCGCCGGAATGATTGGCAGGCTTTCCGCAAGAATTTCGGCGGTATGTTGAATAACTATGGCGCACATTATATCGACCAGCTCCTGTATCTGAGTCAATCGCCGGTCAAACGCGCGACCTGTTCCCTGCGGACGATCGCCAGTCTCGGTGATGCCGATGACGTGGTCAAGGCCGTCCTGGAAACGGAAAATGGCATGCTCCTCGACGTGGACATCAACATGGCGGCGGCCGTGTCCATGCGTCCCTGGCATATCCTGGGTCAACGGGGCGCCATCGTGCTCAGTGATGACACTTCCGCTTGGCATGTGTGTTACTATCGGCCGGAAGACCTGCCTGTGATCCCGGTCCAGGACGGTCTGGCTGCCGCCGAACGCCGCTACGGGAGCGGTGAAAAAATCACCTGGCAGGAATTGATGATTCCGATTTCCGATTTCAAGCCGGTTGACTTTTACGCCAAGTGCTATGACTACTTCGCCTTGAACCGGGACCCGTTTGTTCCCGTGACCGCGACGCGCGAACTCATGCGCGTTATTGATCTCTGCCGCCAGGATGCCCGTTAATCCCCATGGGAGGTGCTCTTGGGGTGGGGGTCAGTCGTGACTACGGCTTAAGCGGCGAAGATGATTCGTATCCCCGGCGATCAAGGCCTCTTTCTTGGCTCGACTCCATTTCTTGATTTGCCGCTCTCGGCGAATAGCGTCAATTTCGGAGGCAAACGTCTCATGATAAAGCAGGTCTTGAACTCGGTTCTGCGCCGTATGTCTCGCACCAGCTTTGCTGGCGTGCCTGACATAACGCGTGTCCAATTCGTGCGTGTGCCCGACGTAGTAAGAACCATTGCCGCATTTGAGGATATAGACAAACCAACTCATGGGAGGCCCTTCGGCGCACTTACAAGGCTCGTTTGCTCAGGGCATTCGACGCATTCGCTTGGTCACCTATCTTGGCCTGCCATGAGCAAGTGAGCAACGCGAACGCGTCGAATGGCGGAGAGGGGGGGATTCGAACCCCCGGTACCAGTTAACCCGGTACGGCGGTTTAGCAAACCGCTGCTTTCAACCACTCAGCCACCTCTCCGTATATGCAAGCAAGACAAACTCAAGTAAACCACGGTCCAATATTGCTGCTTTTCCCGTCGCTCCGAGCGGGATCCGCTCGGAGCAAGGGACCACTTGCCACGATCCGCTTGGTGATCGGGGCGACGTGGCAACCACTTCCGGCTTCGTCCCGCGCCAAGCGCCGGTACTACGCCGGACAGGCAGCCACCTCTCCGAAAGAAATTCCCGACGAATGCGAACGGTATTCCGAAAACCTCGGCCAGCATACGACAAGCCCGGAGGGCCGATCAAGACAAAACCCCCAATTAATTGTTTTTTGACAGAATTGCCAGGATGAGGCATGATGGATGTTTGAAACCGAAAGAAAGGAAGCCTTAATGAAACCAGACCGGCGAGCGACTTCTCAAAGTGGTATGGGCATTATTCAGGACACCGGCCTCAACGGTTTGCCCCGGATCGTCCTGACGCATTCGTCCGGCGCCAGCGTGGAGATCTATCGGCACGGGGCTCATGTGACAGCCTGGAAAAATGAGGGTGGCGAAAACCTGTTGTTCCTTAGCCGGGAATCGCGGTTCGAGCGGAGCCATCCGATCCGCGGCGGTATTCCGGTCGTGTTCCCCCAGTTCAGCGATGAAGGGGCTTTGCCCAAGCATGGGTTTGCCCGGACAAACGAATGGGCGCTGGTCAAAAACGGGCAGTTGTCTGACGGGACGGTGTTCGCGACGCTCCGGTTGGAAGAGAATCCCGATACAATCCGGATCTGGCCGCACCGGTTCGCGTTGGAGTATTCCGTGCGACTTTCCGACGCGCTGGCCGTCCGGCTGTCGGTGACCAATACCGGCGACAACCCGTTCCGATTCCAGATTGCCCTGCACACATATTTCCAGGTGGCCGATATTCGCCTGATCGCCATGCTCGGTCTGCGAGGGATCGAACTGGTGGATGGTTTGCGCCAGAATGTGCGGGAGAAGGAAACTCGGGAGCGGATTGCCTTCGAGGGGGAGACTGATCGCGTGTATGTTCAGGCGCCCAACCGCCTGATCCTGAGCGATGCAGGCCATCACCGGGAGTTGTATATCGAAAAGAGCGGTATGAACGATGTCGTTATCTGGAATCCATGGATCGATAAATCGGTGAAAATGGAAGATTTCGGTGATGACGAATATCAGCGCATGGTCTGCGTGGAAACCGGGAATATAGCCGTTCCAATTGTGCTGAGTCCCGGCGCCCGCTGGGAAGGCGCCACGAAGTTTTCGGTCGGATCGGAATAGCCGGGATTACGGGATATCTGCAAGAGATTAACCACAGAGAGCACAAAGGTCACAGAGAAAGAACCTTTGGCCTGTTAGTTGCCAAAGACTGCACTAGGAGCTCTGGGATAATTCTGTTGGTTTCGTGCTATCTATTCATATCGCAGGGCTTCAATGGGGTTGAGCCGGGAGGCTTTTTGCGCCGGCCACAGGCCGAAGATGATGCCGATAACCGCGGAAAACCCGACGGCCAGAATGATGGATGATGCGGTCACAGCGACGGGCCAGCCGGCCAGAGCGGAGACGAGCATACTGATGAGCCAGCCCAGGAGGATGCCGATCGCGCCGCCGGTGATGCTGACCACCAGTGCTTCCGTGAGAAACTGGGCGAGGATGTCCCGTCGGCGCGCACCCACCGCCTTGCGGATGCCGATCTCCCGCGTCCGTTCCGTCACCGAGACCAGCATGATATTCATGATTCCGATGCCGCCCACTAGCAGGGAAACCGCCGCGATCGAGGCCAGGAGAAAGGCCATGGTGCGGCTGGTTTCGGTCAGCATGGCCTGCATTTCCGCCATGTTGCGGATTTCAAACGATCCCGTCTGGGAAGGCGGCAGGCGATGTGTCCGTGTGATCAGGGCCTTGATGTCTTCCTGGGCAGACGGGATGGCTTCCGCCAACACGATCTCTATGTCCACGGTGTCAAGGTAGTCCTTGCCCAAGAGGCGATACATGGCCGTGGTCAGCGGGATCAGGATCATGTTGTCCTGGTCGTTCCAACTCGTTGCGCCTTTTTCCGGCAGAATGCCGATGACCAGGAAGTTAACCTTGTTGATCTTGATGTATTCTCCCAGCGGATTGGCGTCGCCGAACAGCTCGCGCACCAGGGTCTGTCCCAGCACGGCCACCCGCGCCCGCTTATTCACTTCGTCGTCGGTGAAGAAACGGCCTGCAGTCGGTTCCGAGGCCCGCATCTGCGCATAGACAGGCTCGACGCCCCCGATGCGCGTGTTCCAGTTCTTGTTGCCGTAAACCGCCTGGCCGCGGCCATTGACAATGCCGCCGATGCGCTTGATCGAGGGAACCGCGGCGCGGATGTCGATGATGTCCTGCGGCGTGAACCGGGTGACGGCGCCGGCTTCCAAAGCGACGCCGCCCGTGTGCCGCGCCCCGGAACGCAGGATCAACAGATTGGATCCCATCGAAGCCAGTTGGGCCTCAATGGACTGCCGGGCTCCCGTGCCGATGGCCAGCATGGCGATGACGGCGGTCACGCCGATCATGATGCCGAGCATGGATAGCGCCGTGCGGACCTTGTTGGCCATGAGCGCCCGCCAGGCTTGCTTGAAATCATGAGGAATCTCGCTCAGCAGGTATCCGGAACGGGCCGCGATCACCGGATCGGACTGAGTCACGGTTGGCCGGGCGCCGGCCGGCGCCGGTGCGCCGGGCTTGACCGCGCCTGTGGCGCTCAAAGCGCCATTGAGGGTGTCGGATTGAATCACGCCATCCCGCATGCGGATGGTGCGCCGGGCGTGGGCGGCCACATCCGACTCATGCGTGACCATCACCACAGTGATGCCTCGCCGGTTGAGGTCATTCAGAATTTCGATGATTTCATCGGCGCTGGCGGAATCCAGATTGCCGGTGGGTTCATCCGCCATGATGATCCGGGGATCATGAATCAGCGCGCGGGCGATAGCCACCCTCTGCTGTTGGCCGCCGGAGAGCTCGTTCGGATGGTGCTCCAGCCGGTCGCCGAGCCCGATTTCGGTGAGCAGTTTCCGGGCCTTGTCCATATTCTTCCGCTTGCCGTCCGGGGAGTAAATCATAGGTAGAACGGCATTTTCCGCCGCGCTGGTGCGCGCCAGCAGGTTGAAATGCTGGAATACGAATCCGATGGTCGAGTTGCGCAGAGCGGCCAGGTTGTTATCCGAAAGGTGGGCGACCTCGTGGCCCAGCAGGCGATAGGATCCTTCGTCCGGCACGTCCAGCAGGCCGAGGATATGCAGGAGGGTGGATTTACCCGACCCGGACGGCCCCATGATCGCCACGAACTCGCCCGGTTCGATCGTCAGCGACACGCCCCGCAGTGCGTGCACAGCCACTTCTCCCATGGCGTAGGTCTTGGTGATGTTTTGAAGGGAGATCATGATGAGATAGTCACTTTACAGAATAACGTGTTTGATAGGTATTTTATTGTGTTTTAGCGGATATCTTGTCAATGGGTCAGGTGAATCCAAAGGCTTTGTTAGTGAGGATACCAGTTTGGGATCAGAAAACAAAGGAATATAAGGGTAGGCTGCTAGAATTTGTTGCTGGGTGTTTTCCGGGTTGACTTCTGCCGGGGTAGGGGTATAGCGCTGGCAGAATTAAACAGGCCATGATAAACAGTTGACTCTGCAAAGGGGAGTAATACAATAACTGGCTGTTTAAGCTGCCTTGCTCTTATTATATTGGGCGAGCATATCCTTGGATTTGAATGATCGGAACTGCATTGAACGCATTATCAGGTGAACAATCGTGAATAAACGCAATCTGTGGATGATCATCACGGCATGTGTGGTCGGAATAATTTCGGGAACGGCCGGCTCGGCGGAAACGAACATGTATCATACCAATCGGGTCTTTACGCCAGTGACAATCCATGTTTCGGACAATCCGACTGTGTTTGAGTTATACACCGAATCTGGGAAATTGACAGATATTGTCGCAGCAGGCACGAACATCACGATCAACACGAATGAAACGTATGCCATTGAACGGCAAGTCATAAGCCTTGGTTTTGCATCGGCTACGGCGGCTTGGGATGCCGCTGTGAGTTATGACGCCACGAACAGCATGGAGCAGCACTATCCGGGAGCAATATACGACAATGTTGGATGGGTTCGGGGCACCAAATCGACGGTCCAAGGGGAATGGGGCTCATATTTCTATTCGCTCCGGAATCGGATTGTCTTCAAATCCTCGCAAACAAACTGGTGGAGATCGCCCAGCAATGGGGTGCCGGTGGCAATTGCCAAGGTCATGGTGGGCACCTTGGGTGACTATGCGCCGATGGAGGACGTTGTGGATGTGGGGCCATCGCTCGAACAAGCTACGAATAATTTTCCGGGCGAGAATACCGGGGAAGACAAGCGTTTCAGAGCGGATATCACCAATGTGTATTATCAGCTTGTGATTCCATTTATCTGGATCACGCCGCGGACGACATATACAACGGTGGGCGGTAGTAATGTGCAATATACGGTGACGGGAACGAATATTTCCAACGGAGTGACGTGGACGATCAGTCCATCAGGGCTTTCAGGGGGTGCCACGATCCAGCCGTCCAACGACTGGCATTATGCCGGAGTTACGCCTGGCACGGTGGCGACGAATTATAAGGTTAGGGCGACTTCGGTTGACAATACGAATTTTCATGATGAAGTGAATTTGACGGTGGTGGGGGTACAAACACAGTTGCAGTACAAGATCGGCACAAATTCATGGTCTGACATTCCTGATCCGTTGTATGTGTGCTCAAACACTACTGTAAATTTCAAAGCAACAAAAATCCCAACGAACGCCAGTTGGCCTTCAGGAAAACCGGTATGGGGCGGGGTAGTAAGCGGGAGTGGGATGGAAACCAATTCATATACATTCAACTCAATTTCTACCAGCACTTCGGATTATAAGATTGTCACCGCCGAATGCGGGAATACGGTGACGGGAAAGGTTATAGTAGTATCTGTAACAGTAACAAATATCAAATTTAATTATGATAATGGTTCTGCGACAGGCGATGCCCTAAACATTAGAAAGAATTATTCAACTTCGTATGACGTTTCAAATGGAGAATGGGTTAAGGGAGCAACAAATATTCCAGCAGCATATATTAGGAATACTACAGTAAGTATAAAGGCAAAATTAATCGTGACTCCATTGGTAAGTATCTCGGCGAAAGTCTCTGCTATATCATCTGATGCGGCAAATTCACTGGGAAATGTTGCCGAAACAACAGTATCTTTTCTTAGTGGAGTTTCTAATCCTGAGTTTACGACATTCAGTATTTCCAATGCTATAGCAAATTGCGTTAAAAAGGGAAGCCATACGTGGCAATGGAAAATAAAGGACGTAAACGGAACGGGATCGCCAGAATGTGACCTAAACCAATCTGGCAGTCACGAGATATATACTGTTTTAAGCGAGCCTAAATCTCCAATGCAAGAAGCGTGGGCTGATGTTTTATATTATGGTTGCGATTGGGCTGGTAATGCAACTAACGACGAATCAGTATGTGTCCAAATTTTAAATAATGGATTTAACCAGCATTATACTTGGAGTTATGACTGCAATCTATTATCCAGCGATTTTGTCCGTTTAGTTGCAAGTCTGGGAGTAAATGCAAGCCAACACATATGGGCAAGTAAAGGAAGCCAAAGCAGCGGCGATGTTGACGATATGTGCTATCAAAGGACTAAATCATTTACCCCAGTAGGCGGATCTCCTGACGTAAGAGAATGGTCTTGGCATCAATGGGCAGAATCTACTGGAGCACAAAGAGACCCAAGTGCTGCAACATCAAAGACTGGCAACTGGGGAGGCTATGAGGATGATTTATTTACCCATTATTACCAATGCACTAATAGTTCTCCGTTTGGGGCAGTATGGGTAGCCAATCAATCTGGACAGAGTTCAGGCTGTGAAGTATATCCAACCCATTGTTATTATGACTCAAATCCCACCTTGTATGACTGGCGTGGTCCAGATAGATAAAATAAAGAAAGGAACCTTATGACTATTAAAACAAACATAGTTATATTTGCTGTTTTTCTATTTATTGTTGCCTATTCCAGCGGGCAAAATACTAATAGCATAGGAAAACGAGATATTAATAGACTTGCTCCAGCGGAATTATCTAAGGGTGTTACAACCCCCAGTGATGCAAGCCGTAAGGTGCAATCTAACATTATAGGTCAATGGGTATGCCTAACAAATATCCCCGGAATAAATAAAAGGATTCAATATATCCATTTTCGCAGTGATGGAGCCATTGAATATAAACAAAATTCTGGCAATAATCTATTAAACAAGACTGAATCCTATAAAATTATACATAAAGGGGAAGATAAAAATTGTCCCGGTAAAAAACCAAATATCCTTATAACAAATCTAAGTGATACTAATGGAATATTCTTTATTGAAGTTTCTGTTGGTTATGATTCCAGGGTTCCTATGGAATTTGGAGAACTGTTGAAATTTTCAGATATTGAAGGGGGTCAATATCTTTTTATCAAACAGGAAAATGTTAATAAAATTAAATAGTTTTAAGATTGGCGCAATCATCTTCATCCTGTCGTTTATTCTTGTCCAGGCTCAAGCTGAGACCAACGGCGTTGTTGCCGATAACGCCAACAAGGATTCAACAGAACGCGCCATCGGTAATAAAGGAAAATTTCTTGCAAACACAAAAATAATTACGGCGGATACAAATTTTGCCGGGAAGATTATTCAAATCAAAAAAATAATGAAAGAGATAGGACGAACAGCCAAGGATAAGGAAGCGGGACCAAAAACGATTGAAGAAGCCGCTTTATTCTTGTCCCACAGGATTAATATCGCATGTCCACCGACCAAGTGTTTTGAACACGAAGGCGTTTTCTACTTTTCTGGCGGGACGACGGCTAAGCCCGTTAATGACTTTAGCTCTGGTCTGGCCATTAAGAAGGGCGAGACAACAATCTATCAGTGGGAAAAGGCAGACAAGCCAGATGAAGGAAAATCGAAGTAGCACTCTCCAAAATCCATTCCAATTAGCGGGGTAAGTCATGAGAAGAAAGCTTTATATTCTGGCGTTGTGTGCCTGCGGTCTGGTCGCCGCGAGCAGGGCTGAGCAAAATGAAAAATCCATTTATATGGGTTTTGGCATGACTCGTGATTCGTTCCGGACCGTTAAACCTTATACCATGAAAATTGATAAGGAATTCGGTTCAAGGAACACGAACGATGTGGTTCTGATAGAAATAAAAAAAGGAAGCCCGATAGCGATTATGTACCATTTTATTGATGACCGTCTTCGTGCTGTTACTTTGGGCCAACTGTATTTTGGCAAACGCGATGGGCAGGAAATCAAGCGGGTCCACGATGCTTTGATAAGAGAACTGGTCAGGAAATCGGATGAGACTGTCATTCGACGGGATGAGAATATGCAGCCAATCCGAGTGAGTGCCGAATTGTGGACATATGAAAAAAACGGCATAGACATCTATTTTCTGGATACCTCGAACGAAATAACGATCATCGCATTCGATCCGAAATATTTTGTCAAAAGGGATTTCTTCATGACTCCCGAGGAAATGCCAAAGTTTTAATCCACACAAGAGTGACTCGACTTTCCCGTTGGCGCTTAGCCATGCTAATTTGTGCCATCCGCTATACCTCCTGAATTCCTTTGTCACTTTCCCCGCCACCATTTTGTCGGAATGTCGATTATTGTTTCCTTTATTATCTTCACATAGTCCAATATAATCAGGCTTATATGCAATTCGGTAATGAACAGACTTATTCCAATTTATGCCACAAGATCAGCAGGCTCCGAAACGGGCTGTCATTTATGCCCGGACCAGTCAGGACTCTGAAGACGCTGGCTTAAAGGTCAGCATTGAGGAGCAACTGGAAGCCTGCCGAAACATTTGTAAGAGCCAGGGCTATCAAATCATCGGCGAGTTTTACGACCGCAACCGATCTGGCAGAACATATCCCACTGGCTCATCCTTCATCAACCAAGACCCGATATTTGAGCAGTATTTTCAGGAACATATTCAATCTGCCAAATGTCGAAGCAGGGATGGCCTCGGTGAAATATTCAAACGTCTCGATCAGGTGGACGTCATTGTCGTTCGCGATGAAACCCGGTTGATGCGCCCTCTTTTGAATTCTTTCCTTGAAACTCTGGTCTGGCAGACCCTGGCAACCCACAACATCATTGTCCATTCAGTTTCAGAGGGCATCATCTCACCCAGTAACCATGAACAGCAAATGATTTCCAGGCTCAAAGCGAACACCAAGGATAAGGATGTACTGACCCGTATCAGGGATTGCAAAGCATCTCTGGACCGGCGACGTAATTCTGGTGATCTTTACTACTCGCCGTTCATGTACGGGTTTTGCAGCGCGGATCATCAACAGGTCAAACCGATTGAACATGAATTGAAAATTGTCAGGCGCATATTTGACATGTATCTGGCAGGCACACCGATATGGTCCATTGCGCGAGTCTTAAACACGGAAGCGGTCAAGACCAAGACGGGTAGGGGATATTGGAGTTCACAGTCGATTAGAGCGATCTTGTCATGGATTGCTCATTCCGATCATCAGATCAACAGCTATGGGGATGCGCTATACTCATGTATACGCGAGTGCGAGAAGCCTGCAGACGGGCCAAGATCGCCGCCGCTTTTTTCGAACCTAATGTGTGCCACGAAGATCAAGACCGAAAGGAGGAGATCGCAACTGCGCAGCAGATGAGAGAAAGCAAAGACCTCTCGGAGCCGCCTTGCAGGAGGAGGCTTCAAACCACCCTGAGTTGCTTTGATAAAGAGTCAAGGTG
>JAHIJO010000199.1 GCA_018898455.1 Verrucomicrobiota bacterium
CAAATCCCATAGCCAAAATAGTCAGTCGCTCCGCGGCTCCGTCCAACAACGTTTTATCCCAAATGCTGCTCGAAAATCGCTTGTCTCCCCACGCCAGCGCGGTATACTCGCAGCACTTGGGATAAAACGCTATTCGTTGGAAATACTTAAATGCTGCATCGATACACTGCCGTTGTTAAACTTTGGTCCGTTAATGTTAATAAAGCTGGAACTGGAAATATCGATATGCATCTTGTTTTTTACTTTTTTATTTCTAATTGTTTCCACATTGGACGCATCAATTAAAAGAATGTTGTTTTGACCGATAACTTTTACGTGATTAAGCTTCATGTAGAGCCCGGAGCGCCATTTCCATTGGGGGTTGTTGGTGGATGTAAAGACAAGTGTTTCATTGTTCATCTCAAACCCGGTGGCGTAGTTAAAATCCAGCGTGTCCACATGCACATATCCGGTCTTTGTATCGTCAGAATACTTCATTTTTGAGACATCGTTTACAGCATGGGCCAATTCTTTAAGATTCCATAAGCTGGAGGGATCAAGTCCGTTCTTTACCGTTATTTTTGTCGGACTTACGACAACCTTTTTTTTGGGATACAGATAAATTTCGTTATAAACGGCAATTTGGTCAATTTGCTGAAGGCTGTTAACCCCATCAGTGGCTGCTCCGTCTTCATTCAACCCGAAAAACAAGGATTTTGCCTTTTCCAGATCTTTGCTGTAGTAAAAATTCTCGGCAATAAACGGTTCTTCTACGGTTTCAAGCCCCTGCCAAAGCAGATTATAGCCTGTCCTTTTATCCCTGATAAACCTCATCCGGTGCCAGCCTGTACCGATGCCGATAGAATTGCCCTCACAAATATCCGAGATAGAACCCAAGGCGCTGTATGCGGCGCCATTATGATCCCGGGTTGTAAAAGGATGCCATTTGCCGTTACCGTCAAAATAATCGGTTCCAATGTGTTCATCGGCGGCGTGATAGAGTTTTATTAAAGGAAAGGAAGGGATGGCGTTGGCGGACGCGGGATAAACATACAGATTATCATTATAGGCGGTATTCCCCCCGTTGGGAAATCTGAAATAAAAATCCCAGGTCCCATAAAGTACATCGGAATTTATATATATGCCAAAGTCTTTGCCGATCGCGCCGCTAAGGAACAAACCCTTTAAATCGTTGGCGGTCACTTGGGTAAAAACTCTGCCGCTTAGAGATCCGGAAGGTGAAGTCCAATTAAAAGTTCGTCCCCACGGATCAGTATCTGCCCTCTTATTATATTTCCCATCGGAAAAACTTTCAAAAATAACAGGCGCTTCGGCAAGCGTTAAGGTGGATACCACCCATTCCTTTTGCGTCTCTTCGGATAAAGTATTCCAACAACGCAGATGAATTTCCCAAACCCCTTTCTCGTCAGGCGCCGTCCAGTTAAATATATCACTAACCGCCGGAACAGTAACTCCCCGTCCTGCTTTTGTAGACTTATTGACTGTCCATTCATAACTAACCTGCTGATCAGCGGTGACACGAAAAGAAATAGAATCTCCCGGCTGAACTAAATACATGATATCCTGGTCATTATCCTTGTTTGCCGGATTGCCGCCGGAAGAACTGAACTCTTTAATTAGGGGAACTGCTCCCCAACTGCTTCCGGTCAACGCCAGCAAGAAAATCAAATTAATCGCTGATCGTTTCATCCCTGCTCCTTGTATTTGCTTTCGTTTTTCGAACAATGAAACCATTGGGAATCAATTGGACTACATGTGCTTAGCCCGAATCATTCTTGCTTGTTAGCTTGCTCTTTAGCTTGTCGTGTATCAAGACGTTTGTTGAAGCTTTTATTTGCCGGGGATGTCGGAACTGAGCAGCCAAGATGCCGTGTTCTGTCTGCCCTGCAAACCGGAGAACCGCTGCGATGCACAACGGGCTGCTGAATACGCTTAATTCCCCCCATTTTGGGGAGTTTTGCAAGCGCTTCTCCTACCACTGCTTTTATGGTGATTGGGAACGGGCAAAGGCGGGAGTGTCGGCTTGACAAAATTTGGAATGTATGGCAGATTTGTTCACGTGAACAAAAAACCGACAAAAATGGATGTATCCCGGATCGCGGGTGTTTCGCACATGAGCATTACGAGGGTTTTGCGCGGGTTTCCCCATGTCTCCGAGAAGGTCCGGGAAAAGGTCCTTAAAGCCTGCCGGAAACTCAATTACCGCCCCAACCTTGCGGCTTCGAGTCTCCGCGGGAAAAAGAGCCATGCTTTGGGGGTCATTGTGCCATCTTTCAAGCATGCCTATTATGCCCGGTTTCTGAGTCGCGTTGAGGAGGAATGTCAGAAGGCGGATTATCATGTCATTGCGATCCAGCGGCGGCACCAGTCGTCATGTCCCAGGATTGCCTGGTCGGATATCGAATTTCTCCTGATGCGTCGCGTGGATGGCTTGTTGATCGATTCGGAACTGTCCTTGGACATCATGAAGAAACTCCACCAGGAAGATATTCCAGTGGTTTTAGTTGACATGCTTCCGAAGGACAGGCGTTTTTCTTTTGTGGGCACTGCGGATTTCAAAGGCATGCGGATTCTTGCCCGTTACCTCATTGATGCCGGCCACAGGGATATCGCTTTCCTGGCCGGTCCGCTGGGTCACTATACCAGCGAACAACGCCTGGCTGGATACAAAAAGGCTCTTTCGGAAAATCGAATTCCTTTCTCAGAAGCCTTGGTCCGCCATACGGACTATAACCTTGAAGGCGGGCGTTTGGCGGCCATCGAACTCCTTTCCGAAAAAAGAAGTTTTACCGCCATGATTGGCGCCAATGACTATGTGGCCATCGGCGCGCTTTCGGCCTGTAACCAAAAAGGAATCAAGGTCCCGGATGACATTTCGATTGCGGGTTTTACCGGCGACGAGATCGGTGCCTACACCATGCCGCCTTTGACGACCATGGAACAGCCGATCGAGGAGATTGCCCTCAAGGCGACGGAGATCTTGTTTGCCCGGATCAAGAATCCAAGGAGGCCAACGGAAAGGATTTTGCTGCCGGCCCGGTTAATGGAGAGACGTTCGGTCAAGTGACAAATGGATGGGAAGGTATATGTGGAATATATGCAATATGGCCTGGCGCATCGGCGATATCATCGATATCCACGAACAACTGGAGTGGATTCATCAGGCGGGATTCGACGGGGTCGGATTCCATGCCAGTGCGGGCATTGCCGGCCATTGGCGGGGGGTTGATCCCAACGCCGCCGACAAGGAGACGCGCAAACGGCTTAGGGAACAAATTGCCCGGTTTGCCATGTGTGAAGTCCACGCTCCGTTTGCGTATGAACTTGCCGGCGAATCGCTTCATGCCAAGGCGAAATCGCTGATCCCCATTCTTGATTTTGCGGGTGATGTGGGCGCTTCGATTGTCACGATTCACGCCGACCTTCCGACATCGAGATCCGCGGAAACCTGCGCCGTGTGGCAAGAGGTCATGCAAGGCTTGAATAGCCAGGCCGCGGCCAACCAAGTGGTTATCGGGCTGGAAATGGTCCGAGGATTCGATTGGATTAGCGCATGGCATCTTTCGCATATCGGCGTGACGTTGGATGTGGGACACATGTACGTTATCGACCAAGGCGAACATCTCAAACCCTTTGGAATGCTTGGCGATGTAATCCGCCATATTGACCGTGGGTTGGTTCATCTTCACGTGCACGATTACAACGGAGTTTTGGATCATATCGAAGTGGGAACCGGCTGCGTGGACTTTCACGGCATGTTGCAGGCGCTGAAAGACATCCATTACCAAGGGGGTATGTGCCTGGAAATGAATCCGGAACGCGTGGCCCCTGACGGCATCAAGCGTAGCGCCGGCTGGCTAAGACAACACCTTGGCAAATTGATCGAATGAAACGACTTTTCATCGCGGACGTGCATGCCAACTTGCCGGCGTTTGAAGCGGTTCTGCGGGATGCGGGAACCGTGGATGAAACGATCTTTTTGGGCGACATCCTTGATTTTGGCCCGCACCCCGCGGCGTGCGTGGATCGCCTTCAGCGGCTCAACGCCAGGGCGATTCTGGGCAATCACGACCTGGCCATTCTTGCCAGGGAAGGCAATCCGGTCATGCCATCCGACTTCTTGGACTGGGGCGAATGGACCTATGGCCGGCTTACCCCGGCGCAACTTCGCTATCTGCGTTCGCTTCCGCGGGAATTAAACATCGAGTCGTGCGGGTTGCAAACCACGGTCATTCACCAACTCCCTTCCGCGCCTTATCTCTATCCCACGATGTCTGACGACATTCTGGCCCATTTCCTTGGCGATGTGCCGGGGCGCGCGGTTTATTGCGGGCACTGTCACTACTTGATTGATCGCGCATTAAACGGTCGGCGCCTGGTTTGTTTTCCCCCGGTGGGACAATCCCGAAATGGAGATCCACGGGCGGGGTATGCGATTGAGGAAGACGGGCGCCTGCAATTCCGGTTTGTGCGGTATGATATCGAAACGGTGGTTGCCGATATAAAAAAAATCGGCCTGCCGGAACTATTCTGCGAACGATGGATTCGGTTTCTGCGTACCGGCTTTGATCAGGAGTGGTCGCGAATACCGGCATCGAAGGGGGTAATCGAATGAATTCTAAATTGTATAACCTGAAAATTGCACGGAGGCGTGCAATTTTCACCCTCCGGGCCGTCGTAACCCCGCATTAATGCGGGGTTACAAGGGGTTAACCACTTGCGTTGAGCGGATAACCCATTGGGTTATCCGCCCAACGCGACGTCTTTTCG
>JAHIJO010000200.1 GCA_018898455.1 Verrucomicrobiota bacterium
AGGACGAGTTTCTGGGAAAGATCATCTTTCTCGAAAACTACGATATCCGCCTGGCCAGAATTCTCGTTTCGGGAGTGTATTCGAATGCCAAAAGGTATCGAGCAATCGCTTGAACGGCACCTATCCGAGCAGAAACGCCATTGGCGCATTGTAACGGCGCACGCCTGGCCCGATGCCCTGTTTCCCAACCGCCCCACACTATTGAACGCCGAACACCGAACACTTCTCTTTTAGACTCTACTCCCATGCATCAGACCGGAGACAGAATCGTTCGCTGGACCCTTATGGCGCTGGCTTTCACAGCGCTCACCAGCCTGCTCCTGATCGCGATTTTCATCTTCAAGGAGGGGGTCCCATTCATCGCCCGGGTTGGTTTCAGGGATTTCCTGCTGTCCTCCGACTGGCGGCCGCAGGCGGGCCATTTTGGAATCTACCCTATGATTGTTGCCTCACTTCTGGTGACCCTCGGGGCCATGCTCGTGGGGGCTCCGCTCGGGATCGCCTGCGCCGTGTTCCTGAACGAATTTGTCTCCAAGCCGGTCACCCGGGTCATCAAGCCGACCATCGAACTGCTCGCGGGAATTCCATCCGTCGTGTACGGATTCATCGGGGTGGTGGTGGTGGCGCCCTTGATCCGCTCCCAGTTCGGAGGCCCCGGCCTGTCCATGCTCTGCGCTTCCCTCATCCTCGGCGTCATGGTGCTGCCCACCATTATCAGTATTTCCACCGATGTCCTCGCCAGCGTGCCGAATGCCTATCGCGAAGGAGCGCTCGCCCTGGGTGCGACCCGCTGGCAGAGCGTGCACCTGGTGATCCTTAAGGCGGCGCGGTCGGGCATTGTGGCCGCCGTGATTCTCGGAATGGGGCGCGCCATCGGGGAAACCATGGCCGTGATCATGGTGGCCGGCAACACGGTCCAGGTCCCCCGCTCGGCGCTCGATTCCGTGTGCACGCTCACGGCCAAGATTGCCATGGAAATGGGGTCCGCGACCGGTCCGCACCGCCAGGCGCTGTTTGCCATCGGCGTCGTCCTCTTTCTCATGATCATGATGTTTAATGCCCTGGCCATGACGGCCATCAAGAAAAGGTTTGCCGGAAAATGAGAATTCCACCCCGAAATACGCAGGCGCTGGCCGTGACCCTTCTGGCTGGAGCCACCGGCCTGACGCTGGCCGTGTTGGTTTTTGTCATCGTGTTTATCCTGGGTAAAGGTCTGCCGGTGATCAGCCTGGGCTTCCTGTTCGATAATCCCCAGGAGATGGGGAAAGCCGGCGGTATTTTTCCCACGCTGGTGGGCACCCTTATCCTTCCGCTCGTGGCCATACTGATCGCCCTGCCGGCCGGCGTCGGCACGGCCGTCTATCTCAGCGAATATACCGGGGATAATTTGGCCACCCGCATTATCCGCTTCGGAACCGATTGCCTGGCCGGGATCCCGTCGATCATCTTCGGGCTGTTCGGTTTCATTTTTTTTGTCACCACCTTGAAAATGGGCTGGTGCATTCTGTCCGGAGCGTTGACCCTGGCGATCATGGTCCTCCCCACCATCATTCGTACGGCGGAAGAGGCGATCAGAGCCGTGCCGGCCGGCTATCGCGAAGTCAGCTGTTCCCTCGGCGCCACGCGTTGGGAAACAGTCCTGAAGGTGGTCCTGCCGAACGCCCTGCCCGGGATCGTGACCGGCATCATGCTGAGCATCGGCCGCTGCATCGGCGAAACCGCCGCCGTGATTTTCACCGCCGGCGCGTCGCTCCGCTTGCCGCATTCGGTATTCGATTCGACCCGGACCATGGCCGTCCACTTTTATATCCTGGCGCGGGAAGGCATCTCCAACGAAAACGCATATGGCACCGCCGCCGTGCTGATCCTGTCGGTTCTGCTGGTAAACTCGCTTTCCTACTGGATGATGAACCGCTTTATTGCGCGCAGGACCAAATGACGGACGCCGTTAAAATATCGAATCGGAACTTCAGTGTCTTTTACGGGGCCATCCAGGCCCTGCGCGGTATCACCCTGGATGTGTTGGCCCACCAGATTCTCGGCATCATCGGACCCGCCGGTTCCGGGAAAACCGCGCTGTTGCGCTCCATGAACCGGCTGAACGATTTGAACCCGAACTGCCGCGTGGAGGGACAAATCCTGCTGGACGGTGAAGATATCTACCAGCCGGAATTCGACGCGGTTCGTCTCCGGAAACGGGTGGGCATGGTCTTCGCCCTGCCGGTGCCGCTTCCCCTGAGCCTGTTTGACAACATAGTTTACGGGCCCCGGTTGTCCGGCATCCGGGCGCGCGCCCGGCTGAACGAGCTGGTCGAGCGCAGTCTCCAGGCCGCGTTCCTGTGGGACGAAGTCAAGGACCGGCTTCAGACGTCTGCCCTGCGTCTGTCGGGCGGCCAGCAACAGCGCCTGTGCCTGGCCCGGGTGCTTGCCATGGAGCCCGAAGTGATCCTGCTGGACGAGCCCTGTTCGGGATTGGATCCGATCTCCACCTCCCGGATCGAAGAAGCCCTGATGGCGTTGAAAAGCAAATACACTATTGTCCTGGTCACCAACAATACCAAGCAGGCGGCGCGCGTGGCTGATACCACCGCCTTCCTGCTCCAAGGCGAATTGGTCGAGGTCGGGCCGACCGACCGGATATTTACAGCGCCCAAAGATCAGAGAACCAACGATTATGTGAGCGGAAGGTTTGGCTGAAGATGGACATCGCGATACAGATTTCAAACCTGGACCTGTTCTACGGCGCGTTCCATGCTCTCAAGAATGTGACCCTGGCGATCGAAAAGAAGAAGATTACGGCCCTGATCGGTCCGTCGGGGTGCGGCAAGTCAACGCTCCTGAGAGCGCTGAACCGCATGAACGACCTGATCCCGGGTTGTCGGATCACCGGCGCGGTCCTCCTGGAAGACAAGGACATTTACGGGCCGGGGATCGATGTCTGTGAGCTGCGCAAAAATGTCGGCATGGTTTTCCAGCGCCCGAATCCGTTTCCCTTGTCCATTCGGGACAACGTGTCGTTCGGCCTGCGCGTCGCCGGCCGGAAAAATAGCGCCGGCCTGGACGAGATTGTCGAGGAAAGCCTCCAGAACGCGTGGCTGTGGGAGCAGGTCAAGGACAAGCTGGAAACTTCGGCCCTGGACCTGCCGCTGGATCAACAGCAGAGACTTTGCGTCGCCAGGGTCCTGGCGGTGGCCCCGGACGTGATTCTGATGGACGAGCCCTGCTCGGCCCTCGATCCGATTTCCACGGCCAAGATCGAAGAACTGATGCTGGAGCTTCGCCGCCGGTACACGATTGCCATTGTCACCCACAACATGCAGCAGGCGGCCCGCATCTCCGACTACTCCGCTTACCTGCTGCTTGGAGAAATGATCGAGTTCGAGGCCACCCCGCAGATATTCGAGAACCCAAAGGATAAACGAACGGAGGACTACATCACGGGCCGGTATGGGTGAGCGGAGAATGGAAAATGGTTGATGGTTGATGAAGTGAGTTATATGGAAATTGGACATTGGTAATTAGTTTCAATCAGGAACTGCAATAAAAACAAGAATAGAAACAGGAACGTTGCCCGCAAAACGCGCGAAAAAAGAAAAGATTTTCCTTTTAAATTTAGCGTTCCTTTCGCGTGTTTAGCGGGTAAATTAGTTGGGTAGGGAGGACTATTATGGAAAGACACCTGCAGCGGGAAATCGACAAACTCAAACGCCGGCTCCTGGCGCTCAGCGCCGAAGTGGAAAACGACGTGCGCATGGCGGTCCGGGCCGTGGAAGACCGGGAACCCGCCTTGGCTGAAACTGTGCTCCGCCGCGAGACGCAGATCAACGCCACGGAAGTGGAAGTGGAAGAAGAATGCCTGAAAATCCTGGCGCTCTATCAGCCGGTCGCGGCTGACTTGCGCTACATTATCGCCGTGCTCAAGATCAACCAGGACCTGGAGCGGATCGGCGACCTGGCCGAGCATATTGCCGAACGCGGCCTGTTTCTCTGCCAACAACCCCGCCTTGACATTCCATTCCGGCTGGGACTGATGGCGGATAAGGCCCAGGCTATGCTCAAAAAAGTGCTCGACGCCTTCGTGAATCTCGATGAGGCGGCGGCCCGGGCCGTGTGCGCCGCCGATGAAGAAATCGACGCCATCCATCGCGATAATTTTCAGCAGGTCAAGACTGCGGTCACCGGGAACTCTCAGCTCTTCGAGCCTCTCCTTCAATTTTTGCATATCTCGCGACATTTGGAACGAATCGCGGATCATGCCACCAACATTGCCGAAGACCTGATCTATCTGATCGAAGGCCGGATCGTGCGGCACACCCCGGAGGTTAAACCGGATGAAACCCGATCGGGTCAAATGCCGGGGAAACCTGCAGGGCCTCCGCTACCCAGCGATTTGTGATTCTGCCCCTGGTCCGGATCAACTCATTGATTTCCGCTAGACTCACACCGGCGCTTTGCATCACGGATAACGCAATCCCCCGCCGGATACAAGTCGAATCCATAACGAACGAGCCTCTTGCAAAACTCATGAAAAAGACGCCCGGAAGCCGCGGCATTTTATTTCCCAGAGATCTTGCGATATATCGCGAGACGATATATGATGCCGGCCATGGAAGATCAGGATCGCAAACTGCTTTACGGCAATTTCGAGATGCTCGTTCTGGCCGCCTTGGCCGGAGATTCCATGCACGGCTACCGGCTTCGGCAGGAATTGATGGACAAGTCCCGCCAGGGAATCCAAGTCAGCTTTGGGCGCCTCTATCCCCTCTTGGCCGCCCTTCAGCGCCGGGGCTATGTCAAAGGCGCGCCGGAAACGTCCGGCAAGGCGCGCTTCCGGATTGTTTATTCACTCACGCCGCGCGGACGCGCCCGTCAGGCGCTCCTGATTCGCAAGTGGACCCGCTTCCAGGCCGATGTCAACCTTCTGGTCGCCGATTCACGCTAACCCGCATTTCTCACATCTTCTGCAATGAATGCGGGCTAACGCCGGTACGCGCCGGTCTTTTCCTGATATATCCCCTGGCGATATATCAGCATCCCGCTTCCACCCCTATGGCCCGCCACCCACCGGGCACACCAAGTGTATTCGATGATATATCGCGTAGCGATATATCAATCAACCACCGATCAGTCGGTTCGGAAACCCCGCCGGGCAGCGGGTTCTGAATGACAACCGGGAGGGTCTCCCGGCCAGGGTCCGGTCACTGGATTGTCCGCCCACCTGTCAATTTCAGCTCGCCGCCATTTCCTTTGACTCTTCCGCGCCGCAGTGCTACGGTTTGTCATACTTGGTGAAAGCTGTATTCGCATTCGGAATGCGCCGCCGATTCGGGAGGATTATGAATAAAAGTTGCATCTAAAGCAAGAAGGGCGAACGGCATGAAGACTATACGGCTATACCTCGACACATCTGTAATCGGTGGTTACTATGACTGCGAATTTGCCGATGTGA
>JAHIJO010000201.1 GCA_018898455.1 Verrucomicrobiota bacterium
GACAGGTCTGCCCAAGAGTGGGGATCAACATGCGGTGCGCATGCAAATGGATTCCGCTTGCAATTAATCACGCGAAAACGACAATGAGTTTCAATAAGCGTTTGCCGTTCTTAAACGGCAAGAAATCGGTACTCTCAAGTCATTAACCGTTGGCGGTTTATTCTGTTGCTCGTTTGAAATAGTGGTCTCATTTACTTTCACCAGCATGGCCGGGCCATCGTGAAAAACTGCCTCATGCTGGAAGCCGTTAACAAATCTCTTGATAGATGCTTCGCCGGATTGCGGCATTATGTTTCCGTCACTATCTCGCTTGAGCGTTTTAATGAAAGCGGCGGCGGCGGCCAAGGTGTCAGCGTCCTTCAAGTTGAGTTGATGCCTTACCCTGGCTAAATCTTCGTCACCCCTTATCTCCCTACCTGTTTCCCTTTCCGTCTCCTCGGCCATATTACGGTAGCATAAATAGCGGATGATTAATATTGATTGAAAACGCCGCTTATATCTGGCCGGGCGGATTTCAACTGGCAATTGCCCCGCCGGTGGAGATATGGGCAGATTGCTCGACTCAACAATAATTTTCTTGTCGTCAGTTGTGAATATCCAAAACCCCTTGCCCCTTTCATAGGAAGCCTCAATCGGCTTGCCCATGTATTTCAATGTAAATTTCGATTCCATGTTTCCTCCATTCAGGCTTGCCCGCCGGGGGCGCGGGGAATGGCCCGGCCCCGGCAGGACTTCCCCGGCGGATCAGGCCGGGGCGTGATCGAATTAAGCGATCAGTTTTTGCAACGCCTCTTTATGGCCTTCCCACATTGGATGGTTCCCCGTCCGCATGGTCTCCTTGGCGTTATGGACAAATTGCGTCCAGTTGTCTTTCTGGTCATCATCCAGGATGCCGAAAAGCATATCAGCGGCCAGCTCCTCCGGCGTAATGCCGAATTGCTGGCAACGCTTTTCAATCATCCGGCGTTGTTCCTTCGTCACGGCAATAATAATCTGTTCCGTGGCGGCTTTGACGGTAGCCTTTTTGTTTGATACTGTTGTCATAGCTTGCCAATCTCCTGTACAGGTTGTCAGGTTAGGGGGTCGGGTAGCGTTTGCGCGCTCCCGGCTCCCGCTCTCTGCGGTTTAGAACACGATCAATGCTCCATCGTCACCCCCTTTCATTTCGACAGTTTCAACAATTC
This sequence comes from Verrucomicrobiota bacterium, assembly GCA_018898455.1. GTDB lineage: Bacteria > Verrucomicrobiota > Kiritimatiellia > JAAZAB01 > JAAZAB01 > JAHIJO01. The sequence continues at coordinate 1,185 of JAHIJO010000201.1, forward strand.
CTTTTTCACGGTCCGCCAGTTCTTCCCGTTCAACATATCGCCTAGGGCGTGGACCGGCGCGGCGTCAATCATCTTTGCTGGTGGCAGCGCGGGCGTGGACGTGCCCCCCATGACAACGGGCAGGCTATTCACCGCAGACGCGGCGGCCAGATCGGAAGTGTGCGTATAGTGCCGGGTCATAGCCGGGTTGCTATGCCCGACAATGGATTCAACTACGGACAAGGGCGCGTTGGCGGCCCGGCACATGGAAACAAAGGTATGCCGCAGACTATGAAAGCCGACTTCAACAACGGCGCGTTTCCCTGAATGAACAATTTTGACTTTCCCCTTTTCGTCCGTCGTTTTAATTTGGCCGGTTCCGGGCTTGGTTGTTGTGATGCCGTTCTGTTCAAACAGTTCTTGAATCCGGCGCGATAGTTCCGGGCGGTTGTCTCGATAAAGCGCGGCGTTCGCCGGCAAGACATAATCCCCTTTGCCGTCTTTCGGCAAATCTTTCAATATCGCCCGCAAGGCCGGATGAATCGGAATATGAATCGGTTTCGGGTTCCGCGTTGCCGTCTTGTTTGCAATGCGGAGAATAATTCCGCGTTGCAAGTCAACTTCCCCCCAGCGCAAGGTTGCACAATCGCCCAGGCGCAAGCCGGTATAAATCCCGATTGCCAGCAGCGGGCGCAATTCCCCGGTTGCCGTGGAACATACCCGGCGCAATTCGTCAATGGTCAACTCCCGGCGCCCTTGCGGCAGTTGCCGCTTGCGCCCGATACTCTCCCAGGGGTTCACGGCCAGGCGGGCGGGTTCCTTCAAAACACGGAAAAGAAGTTCCATAAACCGGACGCGCTTATTGAAAGAATTGCCGGACAGTTTCCGCGCGCCGGCCAGGTGCGCGGCATACTCGCTTGCAATGGGGGGCGTCACGTCTCGCAGCGCCAGGCCGGCCGGGTGCGTTTCTTTCATCCACGCGGCGAAGGCATCGAAGTAGCCTTCATAGTCCGCAAGGGTGCGCTCCCCTGAATCCGGGCGGCCGGCGCCGTTCAGATAAGCATCCCATGCGCTGATAAACGTCAGGGGCGGGTTGCGTTCGTCTTCAAGCCGTGTCAGGTCTGCCGTGCGCCCTTCGATCCGGGCTTTGATGCTCTGAAGGGTTTTGACTTCATCTTCGACAAGATACGGCTCCATGATTTCGGCCAGGCGGGTTTCCGCCTCCCGGCGGTCTCGCTTGCCGGTGGTCTGAACATACCGCTTGCCGGCGATATTCCAGGCGGCATAAAACACTTTGCCCCGGCGGATCAAGTATCCCGTTCGCTTTTTCATTGCTTGCGCCCCCTCTCTTTAATAATCTCTTAACGGCGCAAGAATCGCATAACGGGGGCAAGGTGTCAACTACAAAAAGGATACAACCTCAATATACCATAGGCTGGTGATAGCGTCAGACGGACTTAAAATCCGTTGACCGCAAGGTCATATGGGTTCGACTCCCATCCCAGGCATTATCAATAAACAATGCTTCAATCACTCCAGATCAAAAACTTGGCGCTGGTGGATTCCATCCGGGTTGAATTCACGCCGGGGCTCAACGTGATTACCGGCGAGACCGGGGCGGGGAAGTCCATTATTGCCGGCGCCCTTGGGCTTCTGTTGGGCGAGCGGACCGATAAATCCGTCATCCGCGAAGGGGAAGCTCAATGCGTAATCGAAGCCGGATTCCATCTGGAGCAAGCCGGGGAAATAGACGCCATCCTCCGGGAAACCGGTCTTGATCCCTGCGCCGAAGCGTGCCTGGTGATCCGGCGCCTTGTTTCGGCTTCGGGGACGGGCCGTCAGTTCGTAAACAACAGCCCGGCGACGCTCCAGGTCTTGAAGAAAATCGGCGATCTGCTCGTGGATCTGCACGGCCCACATGACCATCAGTCTCTCTTCAGTCCGGATTTTCAAATGAGCCTGCTGGATGCCTTCGGCGACCTGGACAGTCTCCGGCAGTCCTACCGGCAGGTTTATGATGCCTGGCAGGCGTTGTGCGAAAAACGCCGATCGCTGGAGGCAAATGATCATGACGTGTTGCGACAGATCGAGATGCTTTCTTTCCAGGTGAAAGAATTGGAAACCGCTGGTTTGCGGGAAGACGAGGAGGAGGCGGTGAGCCGGGAACAAACGATGCTCGGGAACGCCCATCAGATTTTACAACTGGGAGAAACCGCGCGTCATGCTTTGTCGGAAGGCGAGTTCAGCGCCTTCGCCGGTCTGGCGGCGGCTCAGCAGGCCTTGGGCGAGTTGGCGGCGCTGGCGGAGCCGGCAAAAACATGGAAGGATGACGCCAAATCCATCGCGGTGCAGATTCAGGAACTGGCCCGTAATCTTGACAGTTTCATGCAGAAAATCGACGGCGACCCGACGCGCCTGCAATGGCTGGATGAGCGGCTGGCCGTCTATCAGAAAACTAAACGGAAGTATGGGGGGTCGGTTGTGGAAGTTCTGGCGTTCCTTAATCAATCGAAACAGAAGCTTCATGATCTGCGATCCCGCGGAGAAAAGATTTCCAAGTTGGATGCGGAACTGGCGGAAATCAGGAAACGCCTGGAGACGGAAGGTCGAGCGCTAAGTGAGAAACGGAAGCTGGCGGGGAAACGCATGGAAAAGGCGATCGGCAAGGAACTGAAGGACTTGGGGCTTGCGTCGGCATCCTTCTCCGTTGGATTGTGCGAGACCGAGGCGCAGACCTCGGGTCTGGATACCGTCGAATTCGGATTCACGCCGAACCCGGGCGAACTCGAAAGGTCGTTGCGGATGATCGCGTCCAGCGGCGAGATGTCCCGGGTGATGCTGGCCATTAAAACGGTACTGGCGGATCACGACCGGATTCCGGTTCTGGTATTCGACGAGATCGACGTTAATGTCGGTGGTAAGATGGGCCAGGCCATCGGGGTCAAGCTGGCCGAAATCGCCCGGCGCCGGCAAGTTCTGTGCATTACCCATTTGCCGCAGGTTGCGGTCTATGGGCAAACCCAGTTTGCCGTCACCAAGACCACGCGCGCCGGCCGGACATTCAGCGGCATCACCCGGTTGACAACGGACAGCCGGGTGGAAGAAATCGCCCGGATGCTGGGCGGTCGCGACCTGACAAGCGTGACCCTCAAGCATGCCCGGGAAATGCTGGAAAAAGCCCAAGGTTGATTGATATGGAAAAGGTAATACCACCTTTTGTCTCTATATGAAATCGATTCCTAACCTGGTATTATGCGGCGAACGCCTCGTGAATGGTTTTCTCCAGCAGGCGGCTGTCTTGTCCTTGTTGTTGAGCGTGGCTTTGCTTGCCGGCGGATGCGCAACCATGGGAAAGCCGCGGCCCATCGAAGATGCCGAGTGGATGCGGCAGGCTCTTTCCCAGACGCGGGACGATTTGACCGTATGGATTGTCTTGCCCGGTAATGAGCAGACGGAGAAACATTTTGGCATACCGCTGCAAAAAGTGCGCATCCAGCCCGTGTGGCTGCGCGTGGCTAATCATTCGACGCGGCCTTACTGGCTGCTGCCCGCATTTACCGATCCGGCGTATTTTTCGTCCGCTGAAGTAACCCACCGCTTTCGTGGAATCCTGACCTCGGCGAATAACGAGCGGCGCCAGGAAATCCGCGTTGAAGAAGTGGCTTTCGATCAGTACATTCCGCCCGCAAGCGACCAGAGCGGTTTTATTTACACGGTGCTTCATGAAGGCAGTCAAGTGTATTCGATCGCGCTGCTGAGCACCGGGTCGCTGCAGCGCTTTAATTTCCTGATCCCGACCAAACGCTTGCGCACCGACCATGGTCATCTCACGGCATCATGGCGTGTGGATTCCAACAATATAACATCGGGCGATGCTATCGATCCAACGGACCTCGATATCCTCCGCCGCAACTTGGAGTCATTGCCCGCGCATACGCGCAACGCCGCCTCCACGGCGGCCGGCGATCCGATCAATTTTTTCATCATTGCCCGCTGGAGCACCCTGTTTCCGGCATTGATCTCCGTCGGCTGGGACGAAACCGAAATGCTCGACACCCATACCGCTCTTCGTACAACCGGGGCCTTTATTTTCAGAACGGACTACCGCCATTCACCCGTCAGTCCCTTGTTTGTTTTAGGGCGGCGCCAGGACGCCGCGTTTCAAAAAGTACGCGAAAACATCAACACACGGAATCATCTGCGCCTGTGGCTAATGCCGATGACGTTCGGAGGACAGCCGGTCTGGGCCGGCCAAATCAGCCGGGATATCGGCGTTCGTCTCACCACGCGGACGCCGTGGCTGACCACCCATGAAATCGATCCTGATGTGGACGGAGCCCGCTGGAACCTGGTGCAGGATTTGATCAAAGCGCAATGTATTGCGCAAATCGGTTTTGTCGAAGGTGGAACAAGCGCGACGCCATTGGCGCCCCGGCGCAATCTGACCGGCGATAAGTATTTCACGGACGGTTTGCGGGTGGTTCTCTTTCTTTCCGCAACGCCCCTGGGTGCCGACGAAATTCAAGTCCTCCCTTGGTTTTACCCGCCGCACGGCGGCTTAAGCCAACCGGGTGATTATCTCAAATCTTTCAAGGACGACCCGACGGAACCATAAACCTAGCCAGCGCTACAGCTTTTCCACCGTGAAGCGATGGCTTCACGGAAAGCAAAGCGGGAGCACCGGCGCCCGCACTCCAAATCCTGACACCCCTCTGCGAAAAATGTTAGCCAATATTTGGCTGGATGCTGCGAAGTAGAATCTATTAATATCACGTAAAAGTCCAGCGGTCATAGCAGACGATCTGCTTCAGCGGAAGCCGGTTTTTGGGCTTGGGGGTATCGTTCGGGTACCCCAGTGCCAGGAGTTCTACAACGCGGGTATCCGCAGGAATCCCGAGGATGACCCTGACCTGGTCCTCGTCAAATGAGCCGATCCAGCAGGTGCCCAGACCTTCTTCGACAGCCTGAAGCGTCATGTGATCAATGGCGATGGCCAGGTCAATGGCGTAGGCCGGTTGGCCGCAACGCATGGTGTAGGCGGGGTTGATTCCACAGCAGACGATGATGACGGGCGCTTCGCCCACAAAGGCCTGGTTGTTGGCCGCAGGGACGAGCTGTTTCCGCACGGCCGCGTCCTGCACGACCACGAACCGCCAATCCTGGGTGTTCGAGGCCGACGGCGCCAGGCGTCCGGCTTCAAGAACCGTAGCGAGTTTTTCCTTTTCCACCGGCCGCTTCTGGTACGACCGAACCGAATACCGTTGCTGAATCTGACATAGTAATGCCATGCTAATCCTCCTAATTAATATCCCAGCGCGCATTCAAATGGAAAAGACCCAGCGCCCCGACAGCATGGGTGATCACAAACGGATACCAGTCTTCCCGCCGGTGGTACTGGATCGTGTGATCCCAGGAGTGGATGGAAAGCGATAGAAAAAAATTACCCTCCATCAGGGTCATGGGATCAATCATGAGGCGGATCACCCCCGGTCCTTCGATGGCGGGGATGCTGAACCCCGCGACCTGCGTGTTGGAACCGAATACGAACAAGCCGTTTCCGGTTTTTATGGCGAACCCGAACACCGGCTGTTCAATCCGCTTGTTGGCCTGATAATGGATTTCCACGGTCATGGGTTTGCCGGTCTCAAAGGCGCCGCTTTCCCGGCCGGCGGCATTCAGGAACCGGACGCCGGCGATCTCCGCATCGCGACTGCCGTATTCCACGGTATGCACGGCACTGCCTTCGCCCATATAAGATTTTAAGTAGGTGAGAATCACCTCCGGGGGTTCCCCTTGGGCCACGAGCCGGCCTTGGTGGAGCAGGAACGCGCGGTTGCAGAATTTTTCGACCGTTTCCAGGGCGTGCGAAACGATGACCAGGGTCTTGCCCCGCCGCTGGAAGTCGCGGATGCGGGCCAGGCATTTGATCTGGAATGCCACATCGCCGACGGCCAGGACTTCATCGATGAGCAGGATATCCGGATCCATTTCCACGGCGATGGAAAATCCCAGGCGGACATACATGCCGCTTGAGTAGAATTTGACCGGCATGTCCAGAAAGTCCCGGATACCGGCGAAATCCACAATGGCGTCGAAGCGCCGCCGGATCGTCTCCCGGGGGATGCCGAGAATGGCGCCGTTGAGAAAAATGTTCTCGCGTCCCGTCAACTCCGAATGAAACCCGGCGCCGAGTTCCAGCAGGGAGCAAATCCGGCCCCGGGCAGTTATCGTGCCGGTCGTGGGCACCGTTGTCCCCGCAATGAGGCCCAGGGTGGAACTCTTGCCGGAGCCGTTGGGACCGATGATGCCGATAGTTTCTCCCTGCCGGATATCGAACGATACATCATTAAGGGCCCAGATGAGCTTCCGTTGGCGATGCCGCAGGCCGCGGGTCAGCATGCCTACCAGGGTTTGCGGTTCAGAGCCCTGGAGCCAGTAGCTTTTTCCCAAGTTGCGGACTTCAATGGCATTCATGAAGATTAAAAGAAATCGGAGAAACTTCGTTGGAGTTTTTGAAACAGGATATAGGCCGCGATCAGGAACAGAATGGGCAAGGCGCCCGCCGCCAAGACGGATGGCGACCAGGGAAACGACGCGTCGGGCAGGATCAGTGCCCGATAGCCCGTGATAATGATGGCCATGGGGTTGAGCATATACAAGGAGGACAGCGCCGGCAGGGCATAGCGGGCGGCCAGATCATGCACCAGCGCCATCGAATACATGGCCGGCGACAGGAAAAACCAGGCGGTCGTCAGCACGTTGACGAGGTGTTCGATATCCCTGAAATAAACATTGAGGCACGAGAGAAAAAGTGTCAGTGCCAGGCAGAACAGCGTGTGATAGACGATCAGCAGGGGCACCGCCAGGACGGCGGCGCTCAGGTGCTGGCCCCGGAATGCGAGGATAATCGCCACCAGAGCAAACTGGACCACCAAGCTGAGCAGGAAGGTCACCAGGTTGGAGAACGTCGTGGCCAGCGGCAGGATGATCCGAGGAAAGTATACCTTCTTGACCAGGTTCGAATTGTCCGTGATCGTGGTCAGACCATTGCCCACGCATTGGGCCGTGAATTGCCAGGCAAAGACTCCGATCAGGATTTCCTCCATCGGGATGCCCCGGGCCAGGATGCGCAGGAAGACCAGGTAGATCAGGGCCATGAACAGCGGGGTGATGATGCTCCACAGGAATCCCAGGACGGAATCCTTGTAGCGGCTCTTCAGGTTGCGCACAACCAGATTGTAGAGCAGTTCACGGCGATCGAGGATGTCTGCGAAGACGCTCATTGTTCCGCATATCCGTTGGGGTTGCCGACCTGCCAGCGCCAGGCGTCAGCGCACATGGCTTCGATGCCTTTTGCGGCCTGCCAACCCAGTTCCTGATGAGCCAGGCTGGGATTGGCATAACACGCGGCGATATCGCCCGATCTCCGTGCCACGACGCGATAGGGAATGGTCCGTCCGCAGGCTTTTCCAAAAGCCGCGAGCGCGTCCATAACGCTGTAGCCGATCCCGGTTCCAAGATTATAGGTGACGATCCCGGGACGGACCTGGAGGCGGGCCAGGGCGCTAAGATGGCCATGGGCCAGGTCCACGACGTGGATGTAATCGCGAACGCCGGTCCCGTCCTTTGTCGGGTAATCGTTGCCGAAAACCTGCACTTCTTTCAGCTTGCCGATCGCGACCTGGGCGATATAGGGGAACAGGTTGTTAGGAATGCCGTTTGGGTCCTCGCCGATCCGGCCGCTTTCATGGGCGCCGACCGGGTTAAAATAGCGGAGCATGGCGATCTGCCAGGCTGGGTCCGACGCGTGGAGATCCCGAAGGATCTGTTCGATCATGAGCTTGGTCTGTCCGTACGGATTGGTGGCCGAGAGGGGGGCGTCTTCAGAAATCGGCACTTTGGCGGGATTGCCGTAGACCGTGGCCGATGAACTGAAGACCAGCGAGTGAACGCCGGCTTCTTTCATCACTTCACACAGCACGAGGGTGCCGGTGAGGTTGTTGTGGTAATAGCGCAGCGGGATCCGGGTGGATTCGCCGACGGCCTTCAATCCCGCGAAATGGATGACAGCATCGATCCGGTGTTCCCGGAATACCGCGGTCAGCGCCGGCTTGTCCAGCAAGTCGACCTGGTGGAAAGCCAGCGTCCGCCCGGCCAGGGCCTGGATCCGTTTAAGAGATTCCTCCTTGCTGTTCAGCAGGTTGTCCACCACCACCACCTCGACCCCCTGTTTCAGGAGTTCCAGGCAGGTGTGACTTCCGATATATCCGGCGCCCCCGGTGGTTAAAACCTTCATGATGCCACGGTTGCCTTTCCCTGGGTTATAGCGCGATCGCAGGCCAGCGTAAGCTGGAGCGTCTTCAGACCATCGGCGTAATCCGACGGATTCCGACTCCAGTTTCCGGAAACGACCTGCCTGAGAAAATACTCATTTTCATACCGATAAATACTACTGCCATCGTGTTGGAACCAGACTTGGTCCGCGGCGCTCGCATTGGGTACCAGCGTGGTTTTGGTCGCCGGCTTGGCTTTTTTCGATGGCGGGCCATCCACGATCAGGGAACCATTGCCAAGGTTGATCCGGTAGATGTGTTTTTCGCCGCTGATGACAATCTCGTTCCGCCAGCCGTTGCCCACCCAGGTATGATTATGCGTGGCGATGATGCCGTTGCGGAATCGGAACAGGAGGCCAAGGGTTTCATCGATCGTATAATGGCCGGCTTTCTTATGGACCGGGTTGGCGGCCAGGCCGTGAATGTTCCGGACTTCCCCAAACAGGAAGCGCAAAAGGTCCAGGTTATGCGTGGCCTGGTCGACCAGCGCACCGCCGGACTTGGACTTGTCATAAAACCAGGCCGGCAGGCCCATCGTCAAACTTACGTTGCATCCGTAGAAGGAATGGATCAGGTGGATGGTGTCGTCTTTCATAGCCTGGCGCAGGGCATTCACGATGGGTAAACAGCGGAAAACATACCCGATTTGGACCTTGGCCTTCCGGCGGGCCAGAGCTGTGGCAATTGCTTTTCCCCTGGATTTGTCATGCTCCACCGGCTTTTCGCAGAAGACCGGGATATTGCGATCGGCACAGGCGAGCAGGGGATCCTTCCGTACCAGGGGTGGCGTGCAGATCCAAACGGCGTCCAACCGGACCTGGTTCAGCATCTTGCGAAAATCAGTGAATGCCAAGCCGCCATATTCCTTCTGGCGCTTCGCCACCGCATTGGAATGGATGTCACATAAGGCCGCAATGCGGACGTCTTTCCGAGTTTTCAGGTAATTCAAGTGAACCGCGCAAATACCGCCGGTGCCGATGAATCCTACGTTAATCATGTTAATTGGCTTTCAATAACTGTTGAAGGTACGTGATTGTTTCCGCGATATCGCGCCGCTGTTGGTCGCCCGAAATTTCGCGCTCAATGATGAATTCGCCTGTGAATCCGATTGCTCCCAGACGCCGCACAAAATCCGGGAACCGGACGCGGCCTTCGCCCACCTTGACCTCTTTGCCCAGCTTCATGGGATCCGTCGGGTACAGGCCATCTTTGGCATGGATATTGCGTACGTAGCTTCCGAACACATCCAAAGCATCGATCGGGTTGGCCTTGCCGTACAGGATTAAATTGGCGGGATCCAGGTTGATGCCCAGGTTGGGTGTGCCTACCGCCTGAATAAGCCGCAACATCGTGACCGGCGTTTCCTGGCCGGTCTCAAACCAGAATTCCATGCCAAGCCGCTGGAGATGCCTCGCGATGTGCTGGACGGCGATGACGACGTCTATAAACACGGGATCGGTGGGGTTTTCCGGGATGAATCCCAGGTGGGTAATGATGGCAGGCAGTCCCAGCCATTGAGCAAAATCAGCCGCATGGATCAACTCGGATATCCGCCGGTCTCGAAACGTCACCGGGACCAGTCCCAGGGTGGCGGGACCCTCGGTGAAATTCCAGGCTCTGGGTCCCGTCCATCCGGCCCACAGGGCAGTGACATTCACTTTTTCCTTGCGCATTTCTTTTTGCACCTGCTTCGCCAGCGCTTTCGTCCAAAGGTCGGGGCTCCAACTGCATAGTTGACAGGTATGCAGGCTCAGGGACTTTAATTGTGAAAAACAGGGTTTATCGGCATGGAGGGTGGTAATCACGCCAATGTGGTTTTTCATAATCCGGCTTCCAAAAAAAAGTGTTACTTCAAATGAAATAAAGAGTTAGTATGTCCAATTTGATTTTACAGGTCAAGCTGAAGAATGGTCACGATCCGCGCGTAAGCGCGCGAATCGTGAATGGTTAATGGAAGATGGTTGGTGAATCCAATTTGAAAACAAATAACACTTATGAGCTGCCCGTGGAATTACTGGCGCCGGCGGGAGGGCCGGAATCAGGTTACGCGGCCCTGCATTACGGCGCTGACGCTATCTACCTTGGCCTGGCAAAATTTTCCGCGCGCGCCGACGCCGAAAACTTCACGCTGGACCAGGTGTCGGAAATGACCGGTTATGCTCACTCGCTCACGCCCCGGCGCCGGGTCTATGTCACCGTCAATACACTGGTACTCCAGCATGAACTGGACGACCTCGTTGATTGCCTGGGCGCGCTGTCGGAAATCGGCGTGGACGCGCTGATTATCCAGGATCTTGGGGTCGGGTATATCGCGCGGCGTCATTTTCCCGAACTACGACTTCACGCCAGCACCCAGATGGCCATTCATAACCGGCAGGGGGTGGAAGCCGCCCGGGACCTGGGATTTGCCCGCGTGACCCTGGCCCGCGAGCTGACGCTGGAGGAAATCGCGGCGGCGTCCGCCGTGCCGGGCGTCGAAACGGAGATGTTTGTCCATGGGGCCCTTTGTTATGCCTACAGCGGGCTCTGCCTGTTTTCCTCCCAGACCCTGGGCCGGAGCGGCAACCGGGGACGATGCGCCTATCTCTGTCGGGATCAGTTCACGATTTCGGGGGCTAATCCCGATCTTCCGGGGGCAATGCCGGTAAAGGCGGGCTTCTTTTTTTCCATGAAAGACCTGGCCCTGGCCGATGCCTTGCCCGCCTTGCGGCGGACGGGAGTGGCCGCGCTCAAAATCGAGGGTCGAAAAAAAAGCCCGCTCTACGTAGCCGCAACGGTTAATTTTTATCGCAAACTACTGGATGGCGCGCTGTCGGATAGGGAAGCGCGGGCACTGGCCGCCGATATTCAGACGGTGTTCAGCCGATCCTGGACCTCACTGTTTATTCCATCGCGGGATAACCGGCAGGTCATTGATCGCGAGAGAGTGGGCCATCGGGGAACTCCGATCGGCAAGGTGGATGCCGTAGTCCGTTCGCGGAGCGGGGAGGGGCGCCTGCGTTTCCGGACCAGCCGGGAGATTGAAATGCATGATGGATTGCAGATCGATGTGCCCGGCCTTCAGCGACCCTACGGGTTTGCGGTGGACTGGTTCCGAATTGCAAGCTTGCCGAAAAGCGTTCGCCCGACTGGTCCGGCCGGAGCAGTCGGGGATGCCTCTGATTTCCGTTACCGAGCGCCGGCGGGATCGGTTCTGGAAGTGGCGCTCCCGGCGGATCATCCGCTTATCCCCCGGGGGGTCGTGATCTATTGCGCCTCCTCGCAGGCAATCAAACGGCGGTATCGATTCGCGAGGCCCAAGCCCGGTCTATTCCGTGTTCGTCCTCAGGTTGAGTTCCGCATTGAACTGTCGCCGACCCGTTTGATGGTCACGGCTTCTATGCCGCGGAGAATGCCGCCGGCCGTTGAAGCCACCCTGTCCGTGACCGGCGATTTCCAGGCCACGGGTGACCCGGGCCGGATGGATAAAACATTTCAGGAAGTTTTTGCCAAGTTGGGCGCCACACCTTTTGCGGCCGGACCCTTGACCGTCCATAATCCGGAGGCAAGGTTTGTGCCGATGTCGCAGTTGAATCCGCTCCGGCGCCGTCTGCTGGACGCTCTGGAACAGCAATTGAAAGCCGCAGTCCGGGAACGGTTGGAGCCGGTCAAACAGGCGTTTGCCGTTTCTGGCGCAAAGGTCATCTCCCAGGGGACAGGGCATGAGCCAGTGAAGGCAGTTCATTGGCCGTCAGCGTTCTGCTGGTCCCTCAAGACAGATCGCCTGGATCTTGGCGATGGCTTCGAGCCCGGAGACTGGTCCGAGGTGGATGAGTTCATCCTGGAAATCGGCGCGGACCCGCCCGGACATCTGTCTGAAGATTTAATCCGGTTGTCCGGTAAAATCGATCGGGAACGTATCCGGTTGGCCTTGCCGATAATCATCCGTTCGTGGGAAGGCGGCGCGCTTCGCGAGATCATCGGGGCCCTAGTCCATGCCGGCTGGACAAAATGGCAGATCGCCAATGTGTCAGGCTGGGCGTGGCTTCGGGATCTGCCGGCGCTTAAAGGGTGCGGATTGAGCATCTCCGCGGACTGGCCGGTCTATGTCACCAACCGGGCGGCGGCCCTGCAGATACTGGCGCAGGGCGCCGATTCCCTGACGCTCTCACCGGAGGATGGATTGGAAAACATGCAGTATCTGCTGGCCGAGTTGAGGGAGCGCGTTGTCGTGGTGGCCTACCAGGATACGCCGCTGTTCATTTCCGAGTTCTGCGTGGGTGCGGGGGTGAAGGGTGGATGCAACGGACAGAAAGACTTGTGCGTTGAAAATCTGGATTTGAGATCTTCCTTCGGGGATCGTGTGCTGGCGATCAATCGCCGGTGCCGGACCGTGGTGGTCAACAACCGGCCGTTTTGCCTGGCATCCCGTTTCCGGGAACTGACCCGGGCCGGCGCCATCCGGCTACGGGCCGACTTCCTGTTCCGGCACTATACACCGGAACGGGTCCGGGATATCTGGCGGTGTTTGCGCGCCGGCAAAACAATTCCGGGGACGCAGCTGGCTAATATCGACCGGGGATTGGAGTAATTAGAGCTTGTTCGCAGACCTTTTCGAATGGGGGCTGGTTCCGCAGAATCTACCTGGATGCTATTCACGCGGGGCGCTGTAGCCTGAGGCGGTAGGGCTGAACAGGCTTAACGCTTTACCCCCATCACCGCTTCGAATCCAATAAAAATACACTTGCATTGGCACAATGTCGAAGTCGTCATGATATGGGCCACTGGTGCACAAGTTGATGGATCGACAGGTTCCGTGATGATCGATCGTGCTCCTAAAGACCTCATACCTCTGTCCCGGTACAATATCCCATGTTATTCTGATCCGGTCCGTAAAATCGCCGGCTGTTGCAGTAACCCAGGTCGGTGTCTTCAGCGCGTTTGAAATCGGGCGCATACTGCCTTTCTGCCATGGGGTGAACGGGGAAAACCCCCCGATCGCATCCCGAGCCCGTACCCGGTACACATAGGCAACGTTGGGTTTCACGGATGTGTCTTCCATTGCCGGCTCGGTCAAGAAGGCCATCTGTTTCGCATCGCCTTGCGCAACCACAGTCTTCTGGATCCACTCATCATCGATTCCGGGAATTTTCCTGACTGGCGGAGAAAATTTCAAGATGCAATGGCGCCATAGTTCATAACCGATGGCGCCTTGAATCGGCGTCCAATAGATGTAGATCCGATCCGGATACGTTCGGTCGGAAGCAAACAGGCTGGCCGGCGCCTCCAGCGACAATCGCCAGCCTTGGGCTGATTTGCTGAAAGAAGATAAGCCGACGGCGCTCTTAGACCTGACCCAATACTCATACATGCCGTTGCCGGCTATGTAATCCTCATAATAATACGTATCTCGCATGACTTCAAGCAGCAAAGTTGCCGGTTCGGAAGCGCCGTTTAATTGTCGCCATATTTGGTATCCTTCCGCCCTGCTAACCGGTGCCCAATCCAGTTTTATTTTATCACGGTAAGTCCCCGCACTTGCCACCACACGATTCGGCGGGCCAGGAATAAACGGCTTTTCAACCGGATCCTCGCCAACCGCCGCCGCGCTTACCGCCGCGCTGAAAGGGCCGGCGCCGGAAGCGTTTTTGGATCGGACCCAATAGAAGTATGTATTTCCAGACACGACGCCCTGATCTTCATATTGAGTCTCGCCATTTGAGCTTCCCAGGCACCGTGCCTTCGGGCTATCGACGGAAGTGTACCGGAATATTTCGTAATTATCGGCGCCCTGGACCGCCTGCCAGATAATCCTGATCAGCCCCTTCTCCACAATCGCGTGGACGAATTGAGGCGCCCCCGCCAGCGTGTTTGTCGGCAAGGGCGACGGTTTGTTTACCACCAGATTGACGACGGACTGGGTAGTGTGCATTGCGGGAGGGATATGTGGCTTGATCACGAGGTTCGCATCAGGTGCCAGACTAGTGTCAGGCGCCAGGCTGGTCTTGAGATGACCGTTAAAAAACGGATGAAACCAGATGACAATAATCGCCGTTAGGAGCGCAACTGCTCCGGCCAGCAAGACACCCAATCCCGTGCCGCCATAAGGGCATATTCTGCTCATTTTTAAAAATGTTATCACCCTAGCCCGGCCCCGTCAATCCGTATGTTGCACATAAAATCCGCTCGTCGTACGCACGGATTGGTTGGTATTCTCATCTTGACAAGGGCTGGGATGGTGGCTAGATAATGCTGATCTTTTATCAATAAGTCAGGTCAATAGTCCACGCATGAGGATACACCATGGCGATTCGTATTACAGGGGGTAGCCTGGTGCGGCGGTTCATCCGGGTCCCTAAATCGGGGGTCCGTCCGACGCAGGATCGCGTGCGCGCGGCCGTGTTTTCGTCACTGGCGGAACGAATCCCGGGAGCGCGAGTTCTGGATTTGTTCGCCGGATCCGGGGCGATGGGACTGGAGGCCTACAGCCGCGGCGCCGCGAGTGTGTGCTGGGTCGAGTCGGACCGCCGGATACTGGCCGTCTTGAAGGACAATATCCGACAATTGTGCGGCCCGGAAAGCGCCGGGGGCGGCGACGGACTCCCGGCAAGGCCCGAGCCCCTCGTGGTCGCGGACGAAGTTTTGCGATTTATACGAAAAAAACCTGTGTTTGGCCCTTTTGACATCATCTTTGCAGATCCGCCCTATGACCAGGATGGCGAGTGGTTAAAAAAAATCTTGTATGCCTTATCAGAGGTGTCTATCTTAGCGCCTTCAGGTTCATTGGTTATAGAATTGTCGGCGCGGATATCGGTTGTTTCCTTGTCAGGGTGGAAGTTGTTGAAAACACGGGAATATGGAGAGACCCGTATCTGCATCCTGACCAAGGGCTAGGAGTCAATCGGAGTCCGTCTGGCCCGTGATAAGAGGAGCAGGATTTTCGGTGAACAGGGTGGTCATATATCCGGGAACATTCGATCCCATTACGCTGGGTCATGTCGACTTGATAAAACGTGCGGCGCGACTGTTCGAGCGCTTGATTTTGGCGGTCTCAGTCAGCACTTGGAAGATGCCGCTCTTTTCGCTGGATGAGCGCCTGGCGATGGCCAGGGATCTGGCCGCCGGCATGCCGCATGTTGAAGTGGATTCCTTTGATGGGCTCCTGGTGGATTATGTGCGGCAGAAGAAAGCGCAAGTGGTGCTCCGCGGCCTGCGGGCGTTTTCCGACTTTGAGTATGAGTTCCAGATGGCGTTGACGAATCGGAAAATGGCGCCCGAGGTAGAAACGTTATTTATGATGCCCAAGGAGATTTACAGTTATGTTAGTTCGACCATGGTCAGGGAAATAGCCGCCTTGGGCGGAGATACCAGCGTTTTTGTGCCGGATTTTGTCGAGGTCGCATTAAGAAATAAATTGATTCGTAAGCCGAAGGGAATAGCATGAAGGTGCGGTTAAACGCCGCAAGCGGGTCATGATCATTGAAACCGGCGATTTACAACAGAAGGACCGGCGATACACTGGCGAGGAACCGGCATCCATTCTTGATATTGAGCATGACCAGTTTGTCCGCGGATGGGGTTCCATCACGTACGATCTGACCACCCAGCGCCTGAATGAGGATCTGCTGGTTCAAGGGACCCTCACGGCGGATATGGAATGCCAGTGCGCGCGGTGCGCGGAATGGTCCAAGAATTCACTGCGGGTTGCAGGCTTTGTCCGCTCGTATTCGTTGTCGTCGGCAAATGAATCAATCGACTTGACCGATGATATTCGCGAGGATATTCTCCTCGCCTTGCCCATGAAGGTTGTTTGTTCTGACACGTGCCGGGGACTATGTCCCGGGTGTGGCGTCAATTTGAACAAAAAGCCGTGTGCGTGTCATCCGGGGAAATCCCCCACCGCATGGCATGTGCTGGACCAGTTGCCATTAATCTGATGACTAAACATGCTTCTGTCAGGCAATGGTTTGCCGACAAGGGCTATTGACAAGGAGAGACCTGATGGCTGTACCGAAAAGAAAAACATCCAAGAGCCGGATTCGCAGTCGCAAGCGCGCGCATAAGATCACAGTTCCTGCGGCGCAACCGTGTCCCAATTGTGGCCAGCCGCATTTACCGCATCGGGTATGCCCGGCGTGCGGTTATTACAAGGGACGCCAGGTCGTAACCATTAAAACTGAATAGGGTGTATGCGTATAGCCATTGATGCCATGGGCGGCGATTTTGCGCCGGAGAAAATTGTGACGGGTGCCGTCATGGCGGCTGAGTCCCTGCCGGGGATCGACGCCTTGGTGCTGGTGGGGGATGAGAATGCCATCCGGCATGAACTGC
The DNA here is from genome assembly GCA_018898455.1 of Verrucomicrobiota bacterium. Classification (GTDB taxonomy): domain Bacteria; phylum Verrucomicrobiota; class Kiritimatiellia; order JAAZAB01; family JAAZAB01; genus JAHIJO01. The sequence continues at coordinate 17,807 of JAHIJO010000201.1, forward strand.
GGAAGGCGCGGCAGGTACCCGCCTCCATTGAAATATTTCACGCCTCGGAAGTTGTCGAAATGGACGAAACGCCGGCCCAGGCCATCCGGCGGAAGAAGGACTCCTCGATCAGCCGGGCCATGGACCTGGTCAAGGCGGGAAAGGCCGACGCCATGATTTCGGCGGGCAACACGGGTGCCGTCGTGGTCGCCGCCACCCTGAAATTGCGGACGTTGGCGGGGGTAGAGCGGCCGGCGATTGCGGCGGTCATGCCCAGCCCGGCTAAGCCGTTTGTGCTGATCGATGCCGGCGCGAACACCGATTGCCCGCCCAAGTTGCTGTTCCAGTTCGCGGCAATGGGCCATGTGTATTCCAACAAGATTCTTGGGCAGGCCAACCCGGTGGTGGGACTGATGAGTGTTGGCGCAGAAGATACCAAGGGTAATGAAGCGACCAAGGAAGCGTTTCGGCTCCTGAGCGAGTCCAAGCTGAATTTCAAGGGGAACATTGAGGGTAATGACCTGTTCCGGGGCGAAATCGACGTCGTCGTGTGCGACGGCTTTGTCGGTAACGTGATCCTCAAGACCAGCGAGGGCCTGGCCCATGCCATCAGCGTGTGGATCAAGAAGGAATTCACTCAAAATCCGATCCGGATGCTGGGGGCTCTTTTCCTCATGGGCGCCGTTCGGGCGATGAAAACTCATGTTGACTCTGAAACTTACGGCGGCGCGCCCTTGCTGGGCGTCAACGGGGTGTGTATTATTTGCCATGGCTCATCTTCGGCCCGGGCAATTGTCCATGCCATCCGGGCGGCCCGGGATGCCGTGAAATTCCAGATCAACGATTTGATAATCCTTGCTGTGGGAGGCGCGCCATGAGCAGAATCGCGATCCGATCGGCGGCCCAGAACAAGACCACCTGTTTGCGTTCGGTGTCCATTGTCGGAACCGGTTCCTATTTGCCGGAACGGGTGTTGACTAACGCCGATTTGGCGAAAATGGTGGATACGTCCGATGAATGGATTATGACGCGCACCGGGATCAAGGAGCGGCATATCGCCGCCAAGGACGAGGCCACGTCCGACCTGGCGATTGAAGCCGCCCGCCGCGCTCTGGCGCAGGCGGGGGTCGCTCCGCAAGACCTTGATATGATCCTCGTGGCGACGATCACCCCCGATATGTTTTTCCCCAGCACGGCCTGTTTTGTGCAGAAATCCCTGGGCGCCGTCAATGCGGCGTGCTTCGATCTGCAAGCCGCCTGTTCCGGATTCCTGTACGCCCTGGAAACCGGTCGCCAGTTTATCGCCTCGGGATCCGTCGATACCGTGCTCATCATCGGAGCCGAGAAGTTAAGCTGTATCACCGATTGGGAAGACCGGTCCACTTGCGTTCTATTCGGCGATGGCGCCGGCGCCGCCGTTCTTCAGAACCGGCCCGGGACGCGGGGAATCCTATCAAGCGTCATGGGCTCGGACGGCAACCTGAGCCATCTGCTGAGTATGCCGGGCGGCGGAAGTCGCAATCCCGCGTCGGAACAGACGGTCAAGGAACACCTGCATTTCCTCAAAATGGCCGGCAAAGAAGTCTTCAAGTATGCCGTCAATTCAATGTTGGGCGCGGCCAAGCAAGCGCTGGAACAGTGCGCGCTGACCATCGACCAGGTGGATTGCATCATCCCGCACCAGGCCAACGTGCGGATCGTCCAGGCCATCGGCGAACGACTCGGTGCGCCGCTCAGTAAATATTATCTCAATCTGCCGCGAACGGGCAATATGTCGGCCGCCTCTATTCCGGTGGCCCTGGATGAGGCCGTTCGCGCTGGGTTTATCCACCAACGCGATGTCGTTCTCCTGGTGGCGTTCGGCGGGGGATTCACGTGGGCGGCCGCTATCTTGGAATGGTAGATTCTACTTCGTGGAACCCATGAAAACCGGACTGTTATTTGCAGGGCAGGGCGCTCAGTGCGTTGGCATGGGCCGCGACTTGGCCGAAGCATTCCCCGAATGCCGCGAGGCCTTCACCCGGGCTAATGAAGTCCTCGGTTATGACTTGGCAAAACTCTGTTTCGAGGGGCCGGAGAGCGAACTGGTCAAATCCCATCATTGTCAACCCGCAATTTTTGTTGTCAGCATGGTCTGCTGGCGGGCCTTGATTCTTCAATATCCGGCGCTGGCAGTTGAAGCGGTTGCCGGGTTGAGCCTGGGGGAATGGTCGGCCTTGTGCCTGGCGGACGCCGTTTCGTTTGAAGACGGGCTTCGCGTATTATCAGCCCGCGGACGTTTCATGCAGGAAGCTTGCGAGGAACGGGAAGGCGCCATGCTGAGCGTCATCGGCTTGAATATGGAGGCGCTCCAACACATAGCGGCCAACGCTGGTGTGGAAATAGCCAATTTCAATTCACCCGAACAAACCGTATTGTCCGGTCCTAAAGCGGACATTCAGCAGGCGGAAAAGTTGGCCGCCACAGCGGGTGCCAAACGCGTCGTCATGCTGAATGTAGCCGGCGCTTATCATTCGTCCTTGATGGCGTCCGCCGCCAAAAGACTGGAACAATTTCTCCAATCCGTTCAAGTCCGCGCCCCCCGGATTCCCGTGATGGCCAATGTCACCGGGCGCCCGCACGGCACCCCCGAGGACATCAAGCGCGAAATGGTGCGGCAAGTCACTGCGTCCGTGCAATGGGTATCCTCAATCCAATCGATGCAACAGCGGGGCATTCAGCAATATATCGAGTGTGGACCGGGCCGGGTTCTTTCCGGGCTGGTCAAGCGCATTCACGCCGGCGCCATACTGTGGAACGTGCAGGATCGTCCCTCCCTGGACAAGACCCTCGCCGCCTTGGCGCCCAAGGCCGGCTGACAGGAAAACGGTCTGTAGTGATTGATGCTTTGCTGGCGTGATATTTCATCGGTAACGCATTCGTGATTATGAAAATAATATCAGGAAAGCTGGAACAATCTCTCACCCAGCCCGCTCCATCCATGGCGTGTTACCTTCCCGCGCCGCAACGACAGAACGGAGTGGGGCTCATTATTTTTCCAGGAGGCGGATACGGCGGGCTGGCCGAACATGAGGGCAAAGGCTATGCCGAGTACTTTATGAACGCAGGCCTATCCTGCTTTGTGGTTACCTATCGGCTTGGTTCCCAGGGGTGCCGGCATCCAGCCATGCTGGAAGACGCGTTATCGGCGATCTACACCATCCGTACCCAAGCCCATGAGTTGGGAGTCAATCCGGCGAAGATTGGCGTGATCGGGTCTTCGGCGGGAGGGCATTTGGCGGCGCATGCGCTCGTGGGTTGGAGTCGTTACGACAGTTCCGTTTCACTGCGTCCTGATTTCGGTATCCTCTGCTATTCGGTTATTACAATGCAGGGCGAGTTTTGCCACAAGGGATCCCGGGCCAATCTGTTGGGACCGGATCCGGCGGCAACACTCACCGCTGAAGTTTCGTGCGAACGGCAAGTCACGCCCCAAACACCCCCGTGCTTCCTTTGGCATACAGAGGAGGATGCCGGGGTTCCGGTTGAAAACAGCATGTTGTTTGCCGCTGCCTTAAGGAAAAGCGGAGTTCCGTTTGAATTGCATGTCTATGGCAAAGGTAGACATGGTCTGGGTCTCAATGCGGGTTTTCCATGGGCGGAAGAATGTCTCCGCTGGTTGGCCAGTATTTCTCTTGACGTGGGAAGAAGTGCCGCGCCTGAAAATATGGTGTTGCCACGGAGGAAATGACGGATGCATAAAATCGGACTGGCTCTCGGCGGCGGCGGTGCGAAGGGATTGGCCCATATCCCGATGCTGGAGGTGTTTGATGACTTGGGCATCCAGCCATATCGCATAGCCGGCACCAGCATGGGATCCATCATTGGCGCGCTCTATGCCTCCGGGATTGAGGGCGGTCAAATCCGGCAATCTGTACAGAATATGATTATCGCCAAGGGGGAGTCGTTCCGTGAAGCATTGAGGAGAAAAGACGTGCGGAAATGGATCAAGTTCATAGACCTGGAATTCGGCCCGCACGCTCTCTTTAAAGGGGATCGGTTCATCGACTTCCTGTACCAGGCCATGGGAGTATCGACTTTTGATGCATTGAAGATTCCCCTGCGGGTGGTGGCGACTGATTTCTGGACGTCCAAACAAGTGGTACTTGAATCGGGAAAACTCCTCCCTGCCGTCAAGGCCAGCATGGCCCTCCCGGGCGTATTCACACCGGTTGTAATGCGCGACCGGATTTTGATCGACGGGGGCGGAGTCAACCCGGTGCCGCATGATCTACTGGACGATTGCGATGTGGTCGTGGCCGTTAACGTGATGGGCCGGATGAGCAGGCCCAGTCGCGAAGTGCCCAATCTGTTCCGCGCCGTGCTGGGCATGTTCGATATTCTGCAGAACTCGATCATCGCGGAAAAACTTAAAATCAATCCGCCGGATATTTACGTCAAACCGGATATTACCGGGGTGGATATCCTTGAATTCCACCGTGCCGGTGAAATCTTCGCGCAAGCCGAACCCGCCAAGAGGAAACTACGGAAGGACTTGATGCGTCTGCTAAAATCACATTGATCCGCGCCGCTGGCGGGCGGATGGAGAAACACGCTTGGTCGTGGCCGGCCATTTTTTTCACACGTTCGAGCGCATTGTCCAGCACCCCGCAGAACCAATGGCGCATGCCGTCTTCTCCCCGTCAGGACGTGAGCACCACGCGACCGCGCGTGAGTTGGAGTTTCCGGATGGTTTCTTCCACGCGGCTGTGTTGAGCGAGGCTGTGTCCCCAACGCGGGTTTGCCAGGAAATGGGCATCCACTGTGCCGGTGAACCGGACACCGCGACGATTGGCTTCCCGGAGGATATTGGTGCGCCGGGGGATGGACGGCGTGATTTCCCACAAGGCTTGGTGCGCCACGCAGGCGTTCATAATGGGGGCGGTAAGCTCCAACAGGAGATCGTCGGAAAGCTCATCCACCGGAATGCGGAACGCGCGCAGATTGTGGAATCCGTCATCCAGATGGGAAAGGACCCGGACTTTGGGGTTGTGCTTCACGGCATTGGCATTGGCCTCGCAGAGGGCACGGGCATAGGGTTCGGGGCCGGTTTGTTTCAGGACGTCCAGCCAAGGTGCCAGTTCATCCGGACTCATGGAGCAGGGTAGAATCCCATGGCTCAGGAGCGGCTGCCAGGCCTGGGAGAGGTCCGGCGCGTTGGGCAGCCAATGGTTGCTGACCAGCACCATGTCCAGTTTGGCGGCTTGTTCGTCCGGGATATTGACCGCGCCATCCGAGGAGACCGCCTCGGTCTCCACACCTGAAAGGGCGTGCAGGCCGTCCGGCACCGGCGTGGAGCGGAATTCCTCCAGAAATTGTGCAAAGTCTTCCGGGCGTGTACGTTTCCAGTTCACCCAGACATCGCCATTGTTTGGCAGTGCGTGGCTGTAGTGTTTGACCACGCAGATTTCCTTCAGGCCTGTCTTGACGGCTTCGGAATATATCGCGGCCAGGGTCATATCCTTGCTGGCGCAGCCATCGCGGTGGCAGTGGACGTGATAATCCGTGAGTTCAGGGTCGAATTGGGCCGTATCCTTCATGAAACAGTCCCTTTCGTTTGGGTTAAAAAATCAGCCAGGCGTAAGCACATCAATGATCCAAGAACCTGTCAGGAAATCCATCGCGCCGGCAACAAGTTTATTAAGGCGTGCTTTCGCCCGCAACCCAAACGGCGCCTGTCGTGCGCCAGGGCCAGCCGTATTTCTTTTCCCCTCATCCGGTGCTGGCCTTCAGGGTCGGCAGGAACGCATAGAGGTTTCGGCCCGGACACAGGGTGGAGTCCAGGTCCCGGTGGCCATAAATCCGGCGCCGGCCGATGCCATAATAACTTCGAAGTTCGGCGACCAGCTTGACCAGCGCGTCTTTTTGGGCAACTGCCGGCTTCTGGATTTCAAAGTTGCCCAACAGCACGATCCCGATATTGCCCGGATTCCGGCTGGAAACATGAGCGCCCTGGTATTTCAACGAACGCCCTTCCCAGATCCTGCCGGAATAATCGATCATGAAATGATAGCCGATATCGCCGTAACCTTTCCGGCGATGAGCGGCTAGTACCTGTTGGAGATCGCGGATGACTGCCGAAGACGACCGGTCATAATTCGTATCGTTGCCTTCATGATGGATGGTGATGCGATAATAGGGCGCGGCCGGCGCCAGCCGGGCATAGATGGGTGACTGCCGCGCCCACGAGGATCGCGAATAGAACGAAGTCCGTTTGTTGAGGATGTTGCGAAGAGATGCCAAATCCGGATTCGACTTCGAGCTCGCAATGAGCGCCAGGGGCTGACCGATCAGTCCCACGCTTGCCATCAGGATGGCAGACCAATTGAATTGCCGTCGGGTTATCAGATGATCATTACGATGGCCTGAATTCATGGTTTAACCGTGGGCGATACTGGATTTGAACCGGTAACATCTACCGTGTAAGGGTAGCGCTCTGCCAATTGAGCTAATCGCCCGTAAAATAATGGTTAATGGGAAATGGTTGCTGATTAATCCAGTTATTGGCGAACCATTCGCATTCAAGTCTCGTTAACTATAAACCATTAACCATCTTCCATCAACCATTCTTTGACACCTGCTTTCCCGTTTAGGATGGTTGCGTCGTTTGAATGCGCATGGTATGCTTCCGACCATGAATGCTAAATTCCCGTTGTCCATTGCCGTGCTGGGATCCGGGAAGGGGAGTAATTTTCAGGCCATTACTGATACGATTCAAAACGGATCGCTCAACGCCCGGATTGTGTGCGTTCTGTCCGATGTGGCCGACGCGTTTATTCTTGAACGTGCCCGACGGTTGGGCATCCCGGCCGACTACATTGATCCGGCGCCCTACAAGACCAAACTGGATGGCGCCGCCGAACTGAAAACCATCAAGCGCTTGCGGCATTATCGCGCCGATCTTATTGTCCTGGCCGGATTCATGCGCATGCTCAAGTCCCGACTGTTGGCGGCTTTTTCAGGGCGGATTATCAATATTCACCCGGCGCTTCTGCCGGCGTTCCCGGGACTGGAATCTTGGAAACAGGCTTTGACCTACGGCGTGAAGATCACGGGGTGTACCGTCCATTTTGTGGATGCCGGCATGGATACCGGCGCCATCATTCTCCAAAAAGCGGTGCCGGTGCTGGACCAGGATACACCGGAGACGCTCCACGCACGTATCCAGGAGCAGGAATATATTGCCTATCCCGAAGCCATCCGGCTCCTTATCGATGGCCAATGCGGCGCCTGGAAAAAATCATGACGTCCCGGCGCGGCAAGCCGGAGGCCAGGCAGGATTCCGTTGGTGTGATTTGCCGCGCCATGGATCGCGCCTATGCCCCCCCGTTCCAATCTGGATGACATCGTCATGATAATGGTGGTAAAAACCGGGCGCGCCGATTTTCATATCGACTGCGGGCGGCGGTTCGATATACTGTTCGCAGTTTTTAATTCACACGTAAGAACGGACGGGATGTTGTTATGAAAAAAATTGTACTGGGTTTGCCCAAGGGAAGCCTCCAGGAAGCGACGTTTTCCATCATGAAGAAAGCCGGGTTCAGCATCACGGTCGGGTCCCGCTCCTATGTGCCCACCGTTGACGATCCGGAAATCGATGCGCGGCTGATCCGTGCCCAGGAAATCAGCCGCTATGTGGAGCATGGTCTGCTGGACGCGGGCATTACGGGCTACGACTGGATCAAGGAAAATGCGTCTGATGTCGTGGAGATCGCCGACTTGGTGTATGCCAAGCAGGGATTAGCGCCGGTGCGATGGGTCGTGGCGGTTCCCAATGATTCGCCGATCCGGACCGTCGCCGATTTGGAGGGAAAACGCATTGCCACGGAAGCCGTGGGACTTACACGCCAGTTCCTGACAAGCCGGGGGATCAACGCGGAAATCGAGTTTTCATGGGGCGCCACCGAGATGAAGGCGCCGGATCTCGTCGACGCCATTGTGGAACTGACTGAAACCGGATCTTCGCTCCGGGCTCACAATTTACGCATCGTAGAAACGATTCTGGAATCGACCACCAAGCTGATCGCCAATAAAGCGGCCTGGTCCGATGCCTGGAAGCGCGGGAAAATTGATCAACTTGCCATTCTCTTGAAAGGCGCTCTCGGCGCCGAAACCCAAGTGCTTTTGAAAATGAATGTCTATCGGAATCAAACCGAGGCGATTCTGAAGATCCTCCCGGCCTTGCATTCGCCGACCATCAATCAGCTCAGAGCAGAGGGATGGGTGGCCATTGAATCGGTGGTGGAGGAACATGTGGTTCGGGAGATCATCCCGCGCTTGAAAGCGGCGGGCGCCGAAGGGATTATCGAAATCCCCTTAAACAAGGTGATTGCGTAACCCGTTGTCCAGTGTTATGTTTATTGATGTCTTTGACCAATGATACAAAAAATATTCCCGAACTGGTCGATGAGAGTAATGAGAGGAAGAACGGTATGGGATCACTGAAAAAATGGCGGCGAAAAAAGATGGCCAAGCACAAGCGCCGTAAACGCTTGAAGGCCAATCGCCACAAGAATATCAATAAATAAGACCCGGGCTTTGCTCGATCCGGGTCACAGACTTTGAAGTTTTTGCTCATGCGCACAGGTCCGGCAATTGTGGTCATGGCCCTGGCCATAGCGGGTCTTCTGGCTGGCTGTCACACGCCGTCCACTCCTTCCGTCTCGGTTCATGAGGTTCAGGAGCAGGATATCGGCTTGAGCCAATCCGAGTTGGATTTGGCGGAAGCCTTGGCCAATTTTAGCGTGGGAGTCCTGCGCGAGGGAATGGCTGATTCCGACGCTCTGACGAATTATCTTCAAGCCGTCCAATTGAGGCCGGACCGGATGAATCTCTATGTCCGGGTGGCGGCCATGCGCCTGCGGCGGGGAGAAACGGCCGAAGCCGTTGCCGTGATAAAGGAAGCCTGCCGTCAGAATCCCCATTCGGGCGAGGCTCGTCTCTACTTGGCGCAGATTTATCAGGCGCTAAAGGATGGGGATGCCGCCCAAGCCGCCTGTCGTGAGGCCATGAGGATTGAGCCTGCGAACTATAATGGTTATCTTCAATTGGCGCTTCTGTATCGGGAGCTGGGGGACGAGGCGCGCGCCATTGCAACACTTGAAGAATCCCTGGCCAAAGTGGAAGACAGGCGTCCCATGCTCCGTCTCCTGGGTGATTTGTATAACCAGCGGGCGGGAAATATTCTCGCCGCCACAATCACGCCGGATATCCGGAAAGCCATCAAGTATTACGAGCAGGCCTCCCGTGAACCCCAGGATGAGTTGACCATCCCGTATCTTCAACAGTTGGGGGACATGTACCTGATGACGCGCCAAATCGAAAGCGCCATCGCATGTTTTACCGCTATCGCCACGCAATCACCGGGCGATATCCAGGTCCAAAAGAAGCTGGCGCTCTGTTATCTTGCTGTCGGTAACAAGGAAAAAGCCGTTGAATATCTCAAAGTGATCGCCGATCAGGAACCCAGAAACTCCGACATTCAATACTATCTCGGCGAATTGTATGAAAATCTATCGGATACCACGAACGCCGTCTCGCGTTTCACCTCGGCCTGTGCCGGCGAGCCGACTACCAACAAACCCTATCTCAAACTCGCCCTGTTCTACCTGGAAACCGATCCCCGGAAGGCAAGTCAAGTGCTGGAATCGGGATTAAAACAACTGCCGGAAGATCAGAAGATTCTGGAAATGTTAGCCCAGCTTTACCTCACCAATCGCCAGGAAGCAGAAGCAAAAGAGACCCTTTATCACTTACAGCATGTTGCCGGCCGGTATGAGGACCGCGCCATGGCCGCCCGGCTGACGCTTCATTACGGCGTTGTTGCTCAAGTGAATAACCTCGATGAGAACGCGGCGTCTCTCTATCGGCAAACTATTGAACTGGATCCTTCTCTAGTGGATGCCTATGTCCGCTGGGCATTCTTGTTGTTAAGCCAGGATCGCAAAGACGAGGCGGTACTGGTCATGAAAAAGGCGGACCGTATGCTCCCGGATGACTTTGCGGTTAATTATTTTTTTGCCCTGCTGTACAGCCGGATGGAACGGTATCGCGAAACCGTGGACGCCCTGGAAACGGCCCGGGAGGCCGCGGCGGCGGACCCCGAGGATGAGGGCAATCTTGATTCGGCGTTTTATTTCAGTTACGGGTCTGCCTGCGAAAGGAACGGTCAGTTCAGCCAGGCAGAGGCTTTGCTGCAGCATGCCTTCATCTTGGATTCCGACAATATCGAGGCTCTCAATTACCTGGCCTATATGTGGTCCGAGCGCGGCACGAACCTGATTCAGGCGCTTGACTATGTCGGTCATGCCCTGGAGGACGAACCGGAAAACGGCGCTTTTCTGGATACGCTGGGATGGATTTATTTCAAACAGGGGCGCACCGCGGAAGCCCTCGACGAGATCGTTAACGCCATGGTATTCATGCCGGATGACCCTACGATCATGGAACATATGGGCGATGTCCTGGCCGCTTTGCACCGCGCCCGGGAGGCGTTGTTTTGGTGGGAAGAAAGCTATCGCCGCAATCCCGACAATCAAACGATCGGCGAGAAATTGAAAGCGCGGGGTGTCAACCTTGACGATCTGCGCAACAAGCCTGAATCGATCCATTGACTGCTCCCGACCGGTGGTTTCTTCTTGAAAACACGATTGAGCCTGTCGTAACATCCCCTCATTGCAGTGAGTTAATTTTCAGCATACCCCCGTAGCTCAGCTGGATAGAGCATCGGATTTCTAAACCATCCCGGCGCTACGGCATAACTTCTTGAACATCAACACAAAACGCGCATTGATAAAATGTTGTGACGGCGTATGATCTCATCAAGACTTGTCACGAGTTATCACAAAACTACCGGAAACAAGTTTTTTTTCGTTACAAAGGCGTTACAATTTTTGGATTTGACGTGCTGGAAATTGTGACGGAGAAAATCGCCCCGCTCTCCGCCGGTGGTCCTTTGCATGGCTCGGCCTGCGATAGTTGCGCACGTCGCACGGCGGCGCCGGTGGTAGCCCGTGGAATTCACCGCGTACCCGTCCGCCCGTCTCCTGTGGTGTCACGGTATGGCTCGGGTGGCGTTAGCCGTGTTACACGGCAGCAGGGTTATCGCACGAGGCGTTGCCGGGCATCGTGGCGCCAGACCTGCCGGTCGCCAGGATCAATGACGTTTGACGATCTCGGGCGAGCGACTACGAAGGCTTGGGCGGTGCCGTGTACATGGCAGGGACGGGCACGCAGTGAAGGTCTTAGCCCATCCGCACGTCGTTTGCGTTCATCCCGCGCCGTCCTGGGCATGGCGCGGACTTTTCCATCGGCTCCCGTCCTCTTTTCAACCTCGAAATTTTCGAGGTTGACAGGCCTATATGACGCAACCGTTCTATCTGCAACGCCGCAAAGTTTCCCGATCTGCACATCCGACAGCGCGGCAAACTCCTTCAACGCGATTTCCACGCAGCGGCGTTTGTCGGCATTCAATCGAAAAACCGGCCTTTCGGTCACGGGATGAAAAAAACATGGCCCAGAATTGTCCAGGGCCGACGATCTCGGCGCCGGACTTATCCCAGCATCCCCCTATTTCGCATACCCCCGCATGGGTGTCAGTTTGAGAAAATCGAAGATCCAGGGTGTCTTTGCCGCAACGGCCGCAAGTCCTCCGAGCTGTTCAAGGGCTTTGCGTGTTTGGTCAAGCGGGGTATCATGCTTAATCGAGAGCACAATTTCCCCGGCCTTGCTCTCCACCATGAACCAGCGCCATAAATCCGGGGCCTGCCGGCGGAGTATCGGGAATCCGCTGTTTGTAAATTGAGCTCCTCCTCCGCAGAAAAGACAACCTATGGTGCAGGCGCCGGCGGACTTGGCCGGGTGTTCCTGGAGCCCGTTCTGTTCGATGTAGCGCCGGATCATTATGTCCGTGAATCCAGTCAGCGGGTTTGCAATCCATAGTTTATCCGTC
>JAHIJO010000202.1 GCA_018898455.1 Verrucomicrobiota bacterium
CGCCGGGAGACGGCGACCTTTAAGCGCTTCCGTATGTTGATTGATTGGTGGGTGGATCTCGCGCTCAAAGCATCTCAGTTACGCATGCGGCATGCTAAAATTCCCGATTGACATTAACCGGGAAGTCGGTACTCTTGAGATCTTGTACTTCATGGCGAATACTCTCTCCTACCTTGTCATTGGCACAGGCAACAAGACGGAACTGATGGTGGGATATTTTACAAAATATGGAGATGGGGGAGTCGATATTCTTCCGCTGGGAGGGCTTTACAAGACTCAGGTATGGGAACTGGCACGCGCTCTCAATATTCCTGAAAAGATTATCAATAAGAAACCCACTGCCGGTTTATGGCCTGGCCAGAGTGATGAAGAAGAACTGGGCATTTCATACGCAGAACTTGATCGTACCCTTCAGGCCATCAACACTCGGTGTACTGACAGTATTCCGCAGGAAAACATCCGCCAGGTGTGGCAATGGGTTGAATCTTCGGTTCATAAACGCCGGCCGGCACCCGTTTTCGAAGCAGTTACTGATCCATTGCCGTATCCATACGAGTAAGGGAACGTAATCAAAAACGCCTTTATCTGTTCAACTATGTTCGATAAGAGGAAAGTGGCCAATGAAACCGCGTCAGGGGCTATACGACCCTCAATATGAACACGACGCCTGTGGCGTGGGGTTTGTCGCCAATATCGATGGGACAAAATCCCATGAAATCATTGTGCGCGGCATCAGGGTTCTGGAGAACCTGTTGCATCGAGGCGCGACCGGCGGCGACGAAAAGACCGGCGATGGCGCGGGAATTCTGGTTCAAATTCCAGACGGTTTTCTGCAACGCGAATGCGGTTCGTTGGGTTTGAAATTGCCCCCTGCCGGCAAGTACGGAATCGGCATGCTGTTTCTCCCGGGGGAGCAAAGCCTTGCCGCACAATGCCGGGCGACGTTCGCAGAGGTCGTCCGCGAGGAAGGCTTGCATCTCCTCGGATGGCGGGAGGTTCCCACCGATCCTGCCGCACTCGGCGCCAAGGCCAGGGAAGAACAACCGCTTGTTGTTCAATGCTTTATTAGCGGTGTTCAGGACGATCCGGTCATTATGGAACGCAAGCTCTATGTCGTCAGGAAACTGGCCGAGCGCCGCATCGAGGAGCAGCTGCATCCCGGCGATAAATTTTATATTCCCAGTCTTTCATGCCGGACGATCGTCTATAAAGGATTGTTGCTGGGCACCCAACTGGGCGAGTTTTATGCCGACCTGAAAGCCCCGGATTTCATCAGCGCCGTGGCGGTTATCCACCAGCGCTACAGCACAAACACCTTTCCATCCTGGAAACTGGCGCAGCCCTTCCGTTATCTGGGACACAACGGGGAAATCAACACGCTGCGGGGCAACATCCGGCACATGCGCTCGCGGGAAAGACTGCTGGGATCTCATCGGCTGAATGGCGACCTCGCGAAACTCCTGCCCATTATCGATGCCGGAGGCAGTGATTCGGGCTGTCTGGACAATGCCCTGGAGTTGTTGGTGGCCGGTGGCCGGGATATTCCCCACGCCCTGATGATGCTGATCCCTCAGGCCTGGGGACCCAAATACCCGATGGGGCCGGATTTGCGAGGGTTCTTCGAGTACAATTCGGGATTGATGGAGCCCTGGGACGGTCCGGCGGCGGTGGCATTTACGGATGGTTCCGTGGCGGGAGCGCTCCTGGACCGCAATGGACTCCGGCCCTGCCGGTACACGATTACCAAAAACGGCTTTATGGTCCTGGCTTCGGAAACCGGCGTCCTGGATTTTGCGCCCGGTGAAATTGCCGAGAAAGGCGCCCTGCGCCCGGGTGAAATGATTCTGGTTAATCTTAACAAGCGGCGGGTATTCAAGGATAAAGAGATCAAAAACGACTATGCACGTAGATTGCCTTATCGGCGCTGGGTTGAAGAGAACAAAATCATGCTCCACGGCCTGTTCAACGATGTGGCGCCGGTGGTGCCGGATACGGCGCGTTTGTTCTTGCGTCAGAAGTTGTTCGGCTATACCCGCGAGGATTTGGAAATTGTGATCCGGGTCATGGCCGCCAAGGCGCATGAACCCATCGGGTCCATGGGCTGTGACACGCCGCTGGCGGTACTGTCCGAAAAGCCGCAACTGCTCTATGCCTACTTCAAACAGCTGTTTGCCCAGGTTACCAACCCGCCCATCGACCCGATCCGCGAAGAGCTGGTCATGTCGCTCATGACCTTCATGGGCAATCCGGCCAATATCCTTGTGGATAGCCCCCAGCATAGCCGGTTGATAAAACTCAGGCACCCCATTCTTTCCAACGAAGATTTGGGAAGAATTAAATCGCTGAACCTGAAAGATTTCACGATGGCCAGCCTGCCCATGGGGTTTCCCGCCGGCGGTTATGTAGGGCGCGAGCTTGCTCGCCGCCGCGGTTTTCGGCCCAAGACGGCGACGACGCAAGGTCGCGCCCTACAAGACCCGGCCATAATGAGCATTAATGCCGCCGGCGGGTCGGCAGAAGCCCTCGAAACCGCCATCGCGCAGTTGTGCCGGCAAGTGGAAGCAGCGATCGACGCGGGGCGATCGGTGATCGTTTTGAGCGACCGGGATTTGCCGGCCGACATGATTCCTGTTCCCGCCTTGCTCGCAGTGTCGGCGGTCAACCAGGCGGTGGTGCGTATGGGCAAGCGAACCGGCGCGGCGTTAATCCTGGAAACCGGGGAACCCCGCGAGGTGCATCATTTTGCCCTGCTTTTAGGATACGGCGCAACGGCGATCAATCCCTACCTTGCCTTTGACATTGTGGCGGATATGGCGGGCAAAGAACTGTTGGAAGGCCGGATCGGGGTCACCCAGGCTTTGGAGAACTACATCGAAGCGATCTGCAAGGGGTTGCTCAAGGTGATGTCCAAAATGGGCATCTCGACGCTCCGCAGTTACCGGAGCGCTCAGGTTTTTGAAGCGGTCGGTTTAAACGCCGCGTTGATCGATCGCTACTTTCCCGGCACGGCTTCCCGGATCCAGGGGATCGGGATCGCGGAAATCGCTGCCGAAGCGACCGCACGCCGCACGGCGGCCTGTGACCGTGCGCCCGACACACCGCGTTTTCTTCCCAGCGGTGGCCGCTACCGATACCGCAAGGATGGCGAGCGCCATCTTTGGACACCGGACTCCATAACCAAGCTCCAATACGCGACGAGGAACAATGACTTCCGCCTGTACCGGGAGTACGCGAGTCTTATCAATGACCAGACCAAACAGGCCAGCACCTTACGGGGCCTGTTCAAATTCAAAGAACGGAAGGCCATTCCGCTTGAGGATGTCGAGCCGGCCGGCGAGATCATGAAGCGTTTCGTGACCTCCGCCATGTCATTCGGCTCGATCAGCCGGGAGGCGCATGAGACGCTCGCGATTGCCATGAACCGGATCGGCGCCATGAGCAACAGCGGGGAAGGTGGTGAAGATCCGGGGCGGTATGACCCGTTGCCCAATGGCGACAACCGGTGCAGTGCGGTCAAACAAGTCGCCAGCGGCCGGTTCGGAGTCACCGCGGAATACCTGGTCCATGCCAAAGAATTGCAGATCAAGATGGCCCAAGGCGCCAAACCCGGCGAAGGGGGACAATTGCCCGGGTTTAAGGTCAATCCGGAGATTGCGCGCGTGCGCCATACCACGCCGGGGGTGACGCTTATTTCGCCGCCGCCGCATCACGACATTTACTCCATTGAAGACATCAAACAGCTTATCTTCGATTTGAAGAACGTGAATCCCGCCGCCAAGGTTTCCGTGAAACTGGTCTCCGAAGTCGGGGTGGGCACCATCGCCGCCGGTGTGGCCAAAGGCGGCGCGGACAAGGTGCTCATCAGCGGGCATGACGGGGGAACCGGCGCTTCGCCGCTTGCCTCGATCCATTTCACGGGAGGCCCATGGGAACTTGGCCTCGCGGAAACACAGCAGACGCTCATGCTTAACAATTTGCGCGGCCGTGTCCGGCTGCAGGTCGATGGCCAGATGAAAACCGGCCGGGATGTGATTATCGCGGCTTTGCTGGGCGCCGAGGAATTCGGCTTTGCCACCGCGCCGCTGGTGGTGTGCGGCTGCGTGATGATGCGTAAATGCAACGAGAATATCTGTCCCGTGGGGATCGCGACGCAGAATCCGGAATTGCGGAAACGATTCGCCGGGAAACCGGACTACGTCATCAACTTCTTTACGATGATCGCCGAAGAGGTCCGGGAATACATGGCGCGCCTGGGCTTTCACCGGCTGGACGATCTGATCGGCCGCGGCGACCTGCTTGAAACCAATCAGGCGATTGATTTCTGGAAGGCTCGCCACCTTGACTTTTCGGCAATCTTCCAAAATGCGCCCGGGAATAGCTCTCCGCGATGCGTCGAAACGCAACCGTATGAACTGGCGCAGGTCATGGATGTTAAACTGATCGAACGGGCAAAGCCAGCGCTGGAGAAGCGCGAAGACGTTGCGATTGAAATGCCCATCCGGAATGTCAATCGGGCCGTGGGAACGATGCTGTCCGGTGAAATAGCGCGCAGATACGGCGGGGCTGGACTGCCGGATGACAGCATTGTATGCCGGTTCAAGGGATCCGCCGGTCAGAGTTTCGGCGCTTTCGGCGCCAGGGGACTGACTCTGAGACTTGAAGGCGATGCCAACGATTATCTGGGGAAAGGTCTTTCCGGCGCCAGGATCGTCGTCGTACCTCCCCCGGAGACAACCTTCGATCCCTCCGCAAATACCATCGGCGGCAATGTACTCCTATATGGGGCGACGGCGGGTGAAGCCTACATTTACGGCCGTGTTGGGGAACGGTTTGCGATCAGGAACAGCGGGGCTTATGCCGTGGTCGAAGGGGTGGGTGATCACGGATGCGAGTATATGACCGGGGGCAGGGTTGTTGTCCTCGGAAAGACGGGGGTGAACTTCGCCGCGGGCATGAGCGGTGGGATTGCCTACGTTTATGATCCGGAAGGAAGCTTTGACAGCCGATGTAATCTTGAAATGGTCGATTTGGATATGATCGCCGACGGTGCGGACGTCAAAGAACTGAGGACAATGATTCAAAAGCATTTTGAACACACCGGGAGCAGGAAAGCCGAGTATATCCTGGCGCACTGGCAAGAATCCCTCTCCTTGTTTGTCAAGGTGTTTCCCATGGAGTACCGCCGGGCGCTCGGCCGAATGAGCAAAGAGGATGAAGCCACCGAACGGGAGGGCGTGATCGATGGGTAAAACCGGAGGATTTTTAGAATACGCTCGCCAAGAACCCAGATATCGTCCCGCGGACGAGCGGATCAAGGACTTTAAGGCCGTTGAAATTCCTTTCATGGCAGACACGGTCCATGTCCAGCTGGCGCGTTGCCTGGAGTGCGGTACGCCTTTCTGTCACGGCTACGGTTGTCCGCTGGAAAATGTAATCCCGGAATTGAATGATCTCGCCTGGCAAAAACGCTGGGAAGAAGCGCTGGCGCTCCTGCTGGCGACCAATCCCTTGCCTGAATTCACGGGGCGGCTCTGTCCAGCGCCTTGCGAGGCGGCCTGCGTGCTTGCCCTGAATAATGAGGCCGTCACGATCCGGCAAATCGAACTGGCGATCGTCGAAGCGGGCTTCGCCAAAGGCTATCTTCATCCGGCGCCGCCGCCGGAGCGTTTTAAGGAGAAGATTGCGGTTGTTGGCTCCGGTCCCGCCGGCCTGGCCGTGGCCGATACGCTGAATAAGGCCGGCTATCCGGTCGTTGTTTATGAACGGGCCGCAAAGATCGGAGGGATACTGCGCTATGGAATCCCGGACTTCAAACTGGAAAAATGGGTTTTGGACCGACGCCTTCAACTCATGGAACAAGAAGGCGTCCGTTTCGAGACCGGGGTCACCGTTGGGACTGATATATCCTGCAAATATCTCCGAAGCCGATTCAACGCCATCTGCCTGTGCGGTGGCGCAGGTGAACCCAGGGATTTGAGGGTGTCCGGCCGTGACTTGGCGGGCATTCATTTTGCCATGGACTATCTTGTTGCCCAGAATAAAAAAAATGCGGGGGATTATTTGAATGCCGCGGAGGATATTGACGCAAGAGGTAAAAGAGTCGTGATCGTCGGCGGTGGAGATACGGGCGCCGACTGCCTGGGGACGGCAATCCGGCAGGGCGCCACCAGCGTCCTTCAGTTGGAGATTCTGCCCGAGCCGCCTCCGGCGCGATCCGCTACGACGCCGTGGCCCATGTGGCCGTTAATCCGGCGCGACTCCTCCAGCCACGCGGAGGGGGGCAACCGGCGCTGGGGAGTCAGCACCACCAGGTTCATCGGACGGCAGGGGCATGTCGCGGGCCTGGCGTGCGTAGAGGCCGAATGGCTGCGCCAGGCGGATGGGCGTGTTGAAGCGCTGCGGCACCGGGGCACGGAATTCGAATTGAAAGCGGACCTGGTCCTACTGGCCCTGGGTTATGTCGTGAGCGGCAGCCAGCCGCTTGCAGAAAATCTCCAGCTGGCATGTGACCCGCGTGGCCGGCTCGTCTTGGATGGGCAGCAGATGGCGAATGTACCGGGAGTATTTGCCGCCGGGGATATGCATGGTGGCCCGTCGCTGGTCAGCCGGGCGATAGCCGACGGGTTGGCGGCGGTGCGCGGGATCATTAATTTTCTGCAGGCCAGCAAGATATCCTGATACCGGGCGACAGGGTTAATGTGAATCGAGGAAAGGATCAAAACCGCCGGAAAGTGGAGGGATAAAACATGATTGCCAAAATGAAAGTCAGCCGGAAAAGAAGCTGTTGCGGGAGGGAGCCGTCAGTCAGGGCGGATCGCTCGGTCTGTCTGCTGGACAGGCAGTGCGAGGAATATGCCAGCAGGCATACGCCGGCGCTTGGCAGTCGAACGAACATCCCGGGCGCGGTAATCAGGCGTCGCCCGGTGTTGTCCCGTGGCGCGCCGGATGCGGCGCCGCTGATGCGCAAGGACTTATAGGATGCCAAAGAACGTAAGAATTATACCCCGGCTGGATATAAAAGGCCCGAATCTCATCAAAGGCATCCACCTTGAGGGTCTGCGGGTTTTGGGGAAACCTCATCAGTTTGCCCGGCATTACTACGAAAACGGCGCCGACGAATTATTTTATATGGATATTGTTGCCAGCTTGTATAACAGAAACAGCATGCATGATATCATCCGGCAAACCGCCCAGGAAATATGTATCCCTTTAACGGTGGGCGGCGGGCTCCGCTGCATTGAAGATATCCGGGACGTTCTTCGCGCGGGGGCTGATAAGGTTGCCCTTAATACTGCCGCGATAGCCAACGAGATGCTCATAAAAGAGTCGGCGGAAAAGTTCGGTTCATCCACCATCCTTATTTCAATTGAAGCCATTAAACAGCCTGACGGCCGTTATCTGGCCTATACCGATAACGGCCGGGAATATACCGGCAAGGAAGTTCTTGCCTGGGCACACCGCGCAGAAGAACTGGGCGCCGGTGAAATACTTATAACATCCGTTGACCGGGAAGGCCCCGGCAAAGGGTATGATATTGACCTCACAAAGATGATGGCGCGGACCGTGTCAATACCGGTCATTGCCTGCGGCGGGGCAGGCAATGCGAATGATGTAATCCAAGTGATTAATCAGGGCCGGGCGGACGCGGTTTCACTGGCATCTATCCTGCACTATGATTTTGTGGCAACACATGAGGTGGATATTGATACCAGCGTTGAAGGCAACCCGGAATTCATTAAGAAGAACCGCACAATTTCCACTATAACACCGTTATCGTTGAGTACGCTGAAAAATATATTTGCCGTCCAGTTTCATCCGGAAAAAAGTGCGCAGGAAGGAATAAAGATATACAAGACCTGGGCGCAACAAATCGGTAATGTCAAAAAAGATTGCGTCACTGAATCTTCGTGGGTATGCTCAAAGCCCGTTTGGTAGAGCCGCCTCGATACCCCCTGGTTTTGCGGCTTTAGGCCATGGGAAAATCGACTGTTAAATATTTAGGGCGTTTTATATATTTTTGGCGGTATGAAAAAGATGTCGCGAAGGGGAGATTAGTCATGGGGTTGCATGATCCGGACAGATTTCCGCGGGAGGCGTGCGGAGTATTCGGTGTGTACGGCGTGCCGGATGCGGCGCCGCTTATCTATCAGGGATTGTTCTCGCTCCAGCATCGCGGACAGGAAGGCGCGGGGATCGTTACCAGCGACGGTCAGCGGGTGCGCTCGATCAAGGGGATGGGATTGGTCAATGACGTGTTTACGGCCAGATCGTGGGGGGAATTACCGGGACACATGGGGATCGGGCATGTGCGCTATTCCACGACTGGCTCCACCCGGATTCAGAATGTCCAACCGCTGGTGGTGGAATGCAGCGACGGCATCTGGGCCATCGCCCATAACGGCAACCTGATCAACGCCGGGAGCCTGCGCCGGATGTACCGGGATGCCGGCGCGATTTTCCAGACCAGCACGGACAGCGAAGTCCTGGTGCATTTGCTCGCCGATCCCATGTATCGCTCGCGCCCGCTCCGGGTGGCGCGCGCCTTAAATGAACTCCGGGGCGCCTTCTCGTTTCTGCTGATGACCCGGGATCGGGTGATGGCGGCGCGGGATCCGCTGGGGTTCAAGCCGCTCTCGATCGGGAAACTGGGTTCCGGTTATGTCTTTGCCAGTGAGACTTGCGCGCTGGCCCAGACGGGAGCGGAATATATCCGGGATGTCCAACCCGGGGAATTGGTGGTGGTGGACAAGGATGGGATGACGTTTTCGCAGTTTGCCGCCGCGCCGGGCCAGTGCCAGGCGCAGTGCATCTTCGAACACGTGTATTTTGCCCGGCCGGACAGCCAGGTGTTCGGCGAGAGCGTCCATGGCGTTCGCTGTCAGCTGGGATTGCGGCTGGCCCGGGAACGGCCGGCCGATGCGGACATCGTCATCCCGGTGCCCGACAGCGGCAATGCCGCGGCGCTGGGGTACTCGCGGGGGAGCGGTATTCCACTGGACTACGGTTTTATTCGGAACCATTACGTGGGTCGGACGTTCATTATGCCTGAGGCGCACCAGCGGTCCAACAGCGCGGACATGAAGCTGGCGGTGGTCCGGGACGTGGTGAACGGCAAGCGCGTGGTGGTGGTGGATGATTCCATTATTCGCGGGACCACGGCGCGTCGGCGGGTCGCCGTGTTGAAGCAGGCGGGGGCCCGGGAAATCCACCTGCGGATCGCGTGTCCGCCGGTCGTGCATCCCTGCTTTTTCGGCATTGATTTTCCCACGCAGGCGGAACTGATTGCCGGGCGGCGTTCGATCGACGAGATTTGCCGTTTTCTTGGCGCGGATTCGTTGGGATATTTGAGCCAGGCCGGCCTGCTGGCGCCTTTCCGGTTTCCACGCGCCTACTGCACCGCCTGTTTTTCCGGGACGTATCCGGTTGACGTGGAGGCTGTGCAGAGCAAGACGGAATTGGAAGAGGGCGCTCCGCTGGAGCAGGTCAAGGGCAGGTTGCCTAAATAACGCGGCGCTTTCAGTGCGGCGTGCGAGAATGCAACTGATGTAAGGCGTATGATGTTAGCTTCCGCGTTTGGTTGCGGCCTTGCGCCGCGTTATGGAGGATCAATGAAAAAGTTGCCCCATGTGACTAAACATATCTTTATTACCGGCGGCGTAGTGTCGTCTCTCGGCAAGGGTATCACGGCGGCATCACTGGGGCTCTTGCTGGCCCGCCGGGGGTACCGCGTCCGCATGCAGAAGCTGGACCCCTATCTCAACGTGGATGCCGGCACCATGTCGCCGTTTCAGCACGGCGAGGTGTATGTGACCGCCGACGGATCGGAAACGGATCTGGATCTGGGCCATTACGAACGGATTGCCGGGGTTGCCTGTACGCGCGACAGCAACTTCACCACCGGCCGCATTTACAGCGCGGTCATTGCCCGCGAGCGGCAGGGGGGCTACCTTGGCAAAACCGTCCAGGTGGTTCCGCATATCACCGACGAAATCAAGGCGGCGATCAATTCGCTCGACGGCGACGACGTGGATATTGCCATCACCGAAATCGGGGGCACGGTCGGAGATATCGAATCCCTGCCGTTCCTGGAGGCCATTCGCGAGTACCGCCAGGCCATTGGGCGCCAGAACGGCTTGTTTATTCACCTGACGCTCGTGCCGTTCATCAAGGCAGCGGGTGAAATGAAAACCAAGCCATCCCAACAGTCGGTGGGCATTCTGCGGACCATCGGCATCATTCCCGATATCCTGGTGTGCCGCTGTGAGCAACATTTAACGCGCGAGCACCGGGAAAAAATGGCGTTGTTTTGCAACGTGGAACTGAACCTGGTCATCGAGGAAATTGACGTTACCCACTCGATTTACGAGGTGCCGCTTGATCTGGCGCGGCAGAGCATGGATGTGTATATCCTGGAAATGCTGAATCTCCATGTGCGTCCGTTGGCGATGCAGGACTGGGAAGCCATGCTGGCCACGCAGTTGAATCCGGAATCCGGCACGGTGGAAATTGCCGTGGTCGGCAAATACATGAGCCTGAAAGATGCCTATAAAAGCATTTATGAGGCCCTGACTCATGCCGGCATTGCGCACCACGTTGGAATCCATATCCGTCGAGTGGAGTCCGAGGATATTGAAAAACAGGGATGTGAACCATTGCTCAAGAGCGTCCAGGGTATTCTGGTCCCCGGCGGATTCGGCGATCGCGGCATTGAGGGCAAGATCGCAGCAGTGCAATATGCCCGCACCCGCGGCGTGCCGTTCCTGGGAATCTGCCTCGGCATGCAATGCGCCGTGATCGAATTTGCCCGCAACGTTTGCGGGCTGGATCGGGCCAACAGCACGGAATTCGAGCCGCAGACGCCGCACCCGGTAGTGGATCAAATGGAAGACCAGAAGCGCCAGACGGCCAAGGGCGGCACCATGCGGCTCGGACTATTTCCCTGCGCCCTGGGCAAAGCGACTAAGGCCCGGGCGGCGTATGGCGCGGCTGAAGTCGCGGAGCGGCACCGCCACCGCTACGAGTTCAACAACCGCTATCGCGAAAAGATGGAGGCGCGGGGCATGGTCTTTGCGGGGATCAATCCGGCGTCGCGCCTAGTTGAGGTCGTGGAACTGGCGGACCATCCGTGGTTTGTGGCCTGCCAGTTCCATCCGGAGTTTCAGTCAAGCCCGTTGCATCCCCATTCTTTATTTCGCGATTTCATCAAAGCGGCCATGATCCATCGGAAGTAGCGCATGAAGGAAACAGAACGGCAATTATCATTCTGGCCGTGTCTTGTAGGGCGCGACCTTGTGTCGGCGCCGTCTTGGGCCGAAAACCGCGGCGACGAGCAAGCTCGCGCCCTACCTTGGGAAAAGCTGTTGGGCACCAACCGGGGCGCATAGCCAATGAGGATTTGCGAGCGATGCCGAAACGCGAAGATATAAAGAAGATCATGCTCATCGGAGCCGGACCGATCATCATCGGCCAGGCCTGTGAGTTCGATTATTCCGGTGTGCAGGCTTGCAAGGCGCTCAAGGAAGAGGGCTACGAACTCGTGCTGGTCAACAGCAACCCGGCCACGATCATGACCGATCCGGAATTCGCCGACCGGACCTACCTGGAGCCGCTGACCGAACCGATTCTCGAGGAAATCATTCGCCGCGAGCGGCCGGACGCGCTCCTGCCGACCTTGGGCGGCCAGACGGCGCTGAATCTGGCCATCGCCCTTCATGATCATGGCGCGCTGAAACGTTACCAGGTGGAAATGATCGGCGCTCGGGCGGAGGTGATCCGCAAGGCGGAGGATCGGAACCTGTTCAAGGAGGCCATGACGAAAATCGGCATGGATGTGCCGCGCGGGCAATCCGCGCATTCCCTCGCCGAGGCGCTGAAGATTCAGGCCGTCATGGCCGGTTTTCCCCTGATCATCCGGCCCGGCTTTACCTTGGGCGGCTCCGGCGGGGGGATTGCCCGGGACGAAGCGGAATTCCGGACTATCGTGGCGCGCGGTTTGTCGTATAGTCTCAATTCCGAGGTGCTGATCGAGGAATCGGTGATCGGCTGGAAGGAGTTCGAGCTGGAAGTCATGCGAGACCGGAAAGATAATTGCGTCATTGTTTGCTCCATCGAAAATGTTGATCCCATGGGAATCCATACGGGCGACAGTGTGACCGTGGCGCCGACGCAAACACTGACCGATCGGGAATATCAGCGCATGCGGGATGCCACCCTGGCCGTCATCCGGGAAATCGGGGTGGAAACCGGCGGGGCGAATGTCCAGTGGGCGATCAACCCGGCCAATGGCCGCATGGTGATCATCGAGATGAACCCGCGGGTGTCACGTTCCAGCGCGTTGGCCTCCAAGGCCACGGGGTTTCCCATCGCCAGGATCGCGGCCAAGCTGGCCGTCGGCTATACGCTGGATGAATTACGCAATGATATTACCCGCGAAACCCCGGCTTGTTTCGAGCCGGCGATCGATTATGTGGTCACCAAGGTGCCGCGGTTCGCGTTCGAGAAATTCCCGGCCGCCGATACCACTCTGGGGACCCAGATGAAATCGGTCGGCGAGACCATGAGTATCGGGCGGACATTCAAGGAATCGTTCCAGAAGGCCTTGCGTTCCCTTGAAACCGGCCGGGCCGGTTTTGGCGCCGACGGCAAGGACGGTCCGCTCGAAGGCCTGGCGGATGACGCTTTGGCCGCCGAGCTGGTCCGGCCGAATGCCCGGCGCCTGTTTGCCGTCCGGTCGGCTTTCAAGCGGGGGTGGGCGGTGGCCCGCGTGGCGGAGCTGACGCAGATCGACCCTTGGTTCCTGGGACACTTGGAGGAACTGGCAGCCTTTGAAGAAGAAATCAGATCGGCGCATGATCTCGACGGGTTGAAACGGAACCCGGCCCTGTTTCGCCAATCCAAGGAGTTTGGCTACTCAGACCGGCAGATCGCATTTTTGTTGGGTGCCTCGGAATGTGAAGTACGCCGGGCGCGTGAAGCCATCGGCCTGAATCCTGTGTTTAATCTGGTCGATACCTGCGCGGCGGAATTTACGGCCTTCACGCCGTATTATTATTCGACCTATGGCACGCTGGAAGAATATCGGCCCGACGAGCGGCGGAAGATCATGATCCTGGGGGGCGGTCCGAACCGGATTGGGCAGGGGATCGAATTCGATTATTGCTGTGTGCACGCCTCCTTTGCCCTGCGCGAAGCGGGGTTTGCCACGATTATGGTCAACAGCAACCCGGAGACCGTCAGTACGGATTACGACACCAGCGATCGCCTGTATTTCGAACCGCTGACCCTGGAAGATGTCCTTCACATTTACCGCCGGGAGCAATGCTGGGGCGCCATCGTCCAGTTCGGCGGCCAGACTCCCCTCAACCTGGCCAGGGCCCTGGAGCAGAACGGCGTCCGGATCATCGGCACATCGACCGCCAGCATCGAGGCGGCCGAGGACCGCAAGCTGTTTCATGAGCTGATCACCCGCCTGGGTATCCGCCAGCCGAACAGCGGGTTGGCGGCCAGCGTCGAGGAGGCCGCGCGGATTGCCGACCGGATCGGGTTCCCGATCCTCATGCGGCCTTCTTTCGTTCTCGGTGGACGCGCCATGGTCATCGTTTACACCCAGGAGTCCCTGCGGAAATACATGGCGGAAGCCGTTGAAGTTTCGGAGGATCGCCCGGTCCTGATCGACGACTTTCTCGATAACGCCGTGGAGGTGGACGTGGACTGTATTGCCGACGGCGAGACCGTAGTCATCGGCGGGATCATGGAGCATGTGGAGCAGGCGGGAATCCATTCCGGCGACAGCGCCTGCATGATTCCGGCTCCCACGCTTTCCGAACCGGTCAAGGCCGCGATCCGCAAGCACACGGTCGAACTAGCCCAGGCCTTGAAGGTGTGCGGGTTGATGAATGTCCAATACGCGGTCAAGGAGGGCGAGGTTTATGTGCTGGAGGTGAATCCCCGCGCCTCGCGGACCATCCCCTTTGTCAGCAAAGCCATCGGAGTGCCGCTGGCCAAGCTGGCGGCGCTGGTGATGACCGGGAGCAAGCTCAAAGACCTGGGCTTTACCCGCGAGATTCTGCCGCGGCATGCGTCGGTGAAAGAGGCCGTATTTCCATTCGTGCGCTTTCCGGGCATTGACACCGTCCTTAGCCCCGAGATGAAGTCAACGGGTGAGGTCATGGGAATTGATATAAATATCGGCATGGCGTTCCTGAAAAGCCAGGTGGCCGCCGGGAATGTGCTTCCGGTTGCCGGCAATGTGTTCGTGAGCGTGCGGGACTCGGACAAGGACGCCGTCATTCCATTGGCGCGGCGCTTGTGCGCCCTGGGGTTCACCATCTATGCCACGGAGGGCACCAGCACGATCCTGCGCAATCACGGAATTACCAGTCAGGCGATCTTCCGCATTTCCACGGGTCGGCCCCATGTGCTGGATATGATCCAGGAGAAACAGGTGGGGTGGATTGTGAACACGCCGTCCAGCGGGGAAATCCCCCGGGTGGATGAAGTAAAAATGCGGGCCGAAGCCGTGATCCGGGGCATTCCCATCACGACCACCCTCAATGGATTGGATGCGGCGGTGAAAGGCCTGGAAACGTTTCGGGAAACCCGGCGAATGGAAGTCTGCAGTCTCCAGGAATATCATCGACATGCCCCGCGTCTGAAATTGCCCGGGGCTCATTAATATGAATGCAAAATGGAACTGGCGCGCTCAAAGGGAGAAAACCGCATTCCTGGCCTTGGCGGATGGAACGGTGTTCCATGGCTATTCCGTGGGCGCGGAAAACGACGCGCTGGGCGAGGTGGTCTTCAACACCGGAATGACCGGCTATCAGGAAATTCTCAGTGATCCTTCCTATAGCGGACAGCTCGTGACCATGACCTGTCCGGAAATCGGGAATACCGGGATCAATGCCGCGGACATGGAATCTTCCCGGTTATTTGCCAACGGGTTTATCCTGCACGAGATGAATACGCCCAGCAACTGGCGCTCGGAGGTCTCTCTTGAAGAATGCTTGCGCCGCAACGCCATTCCGGCCATCGCCGGTATCGATACGCGTGCGCTTACCTCCAAGCTTCGGGATCAAGGGACGCTTAAAGGCTATCTGGCGGTGTCCGGTAAAATAGCCGAACAACAGGCCGTTCGGCTCGCGGCGGAGTGGGGCGGGCTGGATGGGCAGGATTATGCGGTCAAAGTCAGCTGTCAACAGCCTTACCTGTGGGATGAGACGGGAACCCTATCGGTCTCCTGGGGGATTGCCGACAGTTTACCGAAAGCCGACCTGAAAATAGTCGCTTATGACTTCGGCATAAAATGGAATATTCTTCGGAGCATGCGGAGGAATGGCATGGCGGTCACGGTGGTGCCGGCAAAAACCTCAGCCGCCGATGTGCTGGCGCTGAAGCCTCATGGAGTATTACTGTCGAATGGACCGGCCGACCCCGCCGCCGTAACGTATGCGATCGAGAATTCGCGCCGGCTGATTGGCAAGGTTCCGCTCATGGGCATCTGCCTGGGGCATCAGATCCTGGGGATTGCGTGCGGGGGCCGGACCTGTCGGCTCAAGTTCGGGCATCATGGGTGCAACCATCCGGTCAAAGATTTAAAGACCAGTCGGGTTGAAATAACATCGCAAAATCATAATTTCACGGTGGATCCTGATTCCCTGGATCCGGTGAAGGTGGAAATTACCCACATCAATTTGAATGATCAGACGGTTGAAGGCATTGAACATAAACAGGCGCCGATGTTTTCGGTGCAGTATCATCCCGAGGCCTGTCCGGGGCCGCACGACCCGTATTATTTGTTTAGCCGTTTCCGCCGATTGATTGGCGGCCACGTGTGACGCGGCAAATGTTTGCATGGCGTGCTGATCGGTATTTTTGGGGAGGGAAAGGGTCGGTTATCCGGATAATAAAAGGGAGCAAGGCGGGTGGTCATTGCTTTTTTTGATTCGGGAATCGGCGGTCTAACCGTGTTGAAACACGCAATACGGGAATTGCCAAACCATGATTTTATTTATTATGCGGACACAAAAAATGCCCCCTACGGCGTAAAGACGAAAGAACATGTTAGAAAGCATGTGTTCGAAGCGGTTGATTATATTGCGAAGCATGATATCCAGGCGCTGGTTATTGCATGCAATACCGCCACTGCGGTTGCGATAACCGATCTGAGACATCACTATCCATTTCATATTGTGGGCATGGAGCCGGCGGTAAAACCGGCGGTCATCAGGAACCGCGGAAAGAATATTCTGGTTCTGGCAACTTCCTTAACACTGAAAGCCAGCAAGCTTGAAGCCTTGATCGCGTCTGTTGATAAAAACAATAAGACCGTCAAAATGGAAATGGACGCCTTGGTTGGGTTTGCCGAATCATGGGATTTCAATTCCGGCAATGTTAAAAAATATATTCAAGACAAATTGCGTACATTACGAGTGGCAGAGCTTGAGACGATCGTGCTCGGCTGCACCCATTTCATATATTACAAAAGTATCATCCAGGAAGTAGTTGGGGATGAAATCAAAATCATTGACGGCAATATTGGAACGGTGGCAAATTTAAAAAACGTTCTTTCCGGGTTTGGCGTGCAACATGATCAAAACGGCGGACATGTATTATTTTACTCGTCCGGGGTCAGAGACGATGTTAACCGCGAAATCAAATTGCGGGGGTTAATGGGGTGTCAATAACAACCGTTGTTAAGCCGGCTTGCCGCGTTTGCGCCCGATATCATGGGTTCCGATGGATTTCCAGATGAGCAATGATCAAGAGAAAGCCGCCCGCTCGATGGATGTCCCTTACTCCGCTTTCTGCATCTCCACTTCGCTTCCCAGCCGCAGGTTGCGACGAATTGGGTAAGCCATATGCGTGCGCGTCGTTCCTGTCCGTCTTGAGCCATGTCAACGTGCAAGACTACAGAAGGAATCCAGCCTTGCCGTTTTCCGCAGGAATCTTCATATTCCTGCACTGAAGGTCTGTCCCTTGGGGTTCCGCTAAGTAGACCATGCCAACAACCGGCGGCACCATACGTCGCTTCGCGCCGCTGGTGCGCCGGGGGGGGTGGAAGACGATCGAGCTATCCGATCGCATCGAAATACATGAAGCTGGGCTTTGGCGGGCTGGCGGCAGGAAAAAGTTTATTAACTCTGTCAGATTGATCTCTCATCAGGTGAACATCGGTGATGCGAAAAGTCTGATCGTCCACCCGGCTTCAACCACGCATCAGCAGTTAAGCTCCGTGGAACAGCGGGAAACCGGCGTGACGGAGGACTATCTCCGTCTGTCTGTTGGCCTGGAAGATATCGAAGATATTCAAGCGGATATTGATCAAGCCCTGCGGCATGCGGCTTGTTAGGATCAGCCACGAAGGATTTAAGGCCGGGCTGTGCCCGTCCTATCGCACCTAGGCGCTTGCGCGTCCGAGGCAACCACGTCGCCGGGCAAGTGGCCTTTTGGCCACCTCCGGAGGTGGCCAATAATCTCCTTCATCGTACTCCCCTGTATTACCTTGACCTTCCCAAGAGGGAGGTCACGATGTACCCAACCTTTCCCATTCTTCAGTTGATTATTTCTTGCTTTCAGGCGCTGAAAACACTATGGTCGCCTGCGTATGCAATAAATTCATAAGCGTTGGTTAGATCAAGCCTCTTCGGCCGCTAGTCGAAGGGTGCCGGGCCCGGCTTAGAGCCGGACAACAGGTGGAAAGCCCTGTGGGACTAATGGGTTGTCTCACAGGGCTTTCTTTCGTCAGGGGATAAACGATCATGAATATTCATCATCAAAAAATTATCGTGGCCGCGGTATCGGTGGTCTCCAACAGCTTTCTTGTTCTCTCGAAAATCATCATCGGCCTGCTGATCGGCTCCGTGGCGGTGATTTCCGAAGGGATCCACTCCGCCGTGGATTTGCTGGCCGCCTTCATTGCCCTGTTCGCGGTCTGGATGGTGAAGCACCCGGCGGATAAGAACCACCCTTTCGGGCATGGCAAGGTGGAAAATATATCCGGCACTGTGGAAGCCCTGCTGATTTTTCTGGCGGCGGCTTGGATTATAAAGGAGGCGATCGAGAAACTGATCCACCCGTCGCCGCTTGGCGCCACCAGCTGGGGCGTGGGGATCATGCTGCTTTCGTCCCTGGTCAATATCGGCGTGTCCCGGTTGCTTTTTGTCGTGGGGCGCAAATCGAATTCCGTGGCCCTGCAGGCTGACGCCTGGCACCTGATGACGGATGTTTATACCTCGGCCGGCGTCATGTTCGGTCTGCTCTGCATCTGGATCGGGAATTTTCTGTTTCCACATTTGTACCTGGACTGGATTGACCCGATTGCGGCGATTTTGGTGGCCTTGCTGATCGTCAAGGCGGCGTGGAAACTGACGATTGAATCGGGGCGCGACTTGCTCGATATCTCGTTACCGTTGGAGGAAGAGACGTGGATTCAACACTACCTGCACAGCCTCCATCCGACGGTGCGCGGATTACATAATCTGCGCACCCGCAAGGCAGGGGCGGATCGTTTTGTCGACTGCCATGTGCTGGTGCGCGCCGATATGTCGGTGGAGGAATCCCATGAAATTACCAGGACTATTTCCGGTGCGATCCGCCAGCAATATCCGGGCACCACGGTCACGATCCATATAGAACCCTGCCGCGGAACCTGTCCGCCGGAATGTTTGCAATACTGTCAGCTGCATGATGACGATCGCGAGCGGATCCTGGACGAATCCTAACGGACGATAACTGCCGCTCTTGGCGGCCTAATTTAATCTCAATCTTAGCATCCGCAGTTGCAGGGTTTTGCATCGGCGTTCAATCGAAGCGCTTTCCAGACGTCCGGGGTTTCTTCGCAAAGTCCCACCGGGCAGACTGGCCGCAAGTGTTTCAGGGCGCGCCGGTAGAGGGCCAGACGTTTTTTGATTGGATAGCGGGCCAGGCCCTTGCCGGATCGCGGTTTGACCAGAGCCGTAAATAAATCTTTGGCGACATATCGCGGCAATGAGGCTTCGGCGCGCAGTGTGCCCAGCGTCACGCGTTCGGGCGCGAGTTTCCTGACGTGATCCGAAATCCAGTCATAATCATATCCCGCGATGATAGGATCGATGCGGATGCGGATGCGCCAGCCCGATGCTTTCAGGCGCCGGGCGGCGTCCAGGCGGTCCGGTACCGGGGCCGCTCCCTGTTCGTATTGGCGCGCGGCGTCAGGATTGTTGACGGAGAACGAGACCATGACGTTCCGGCAGGCGGGAAGTTTCAGGAGGGACTGGCAGTCCCGCCGACCGCCCTTGGTGACCAGCAGGAGGCTGTGGGGACGGCCGGGGCGTTCCGCCTCTTCACGAAACACCTCGATGAGCCGGGGCAGGATCGGTCGCACGGATTCGAACACGAGGCTGTCCGAGAGATTGCCCATGTTCAAGATATAGGATTCAAGCGCGTCCCGTTGGATCCAACGACGGACGTCGTCCAGCATCATCGTTACGTTGGTAAAGACATGCGGACGGTCCAGGTACCAGAAGGAGGCCTTCAGATAGCAATAGGCGCAGTGCGGAGAAAAGGAACAGCCGGCCGCATGCCGGAGCACGAAGAAATTCGGGCAGACCGTGTTGGTCGGCGTTGTCCGGAACAGTTCGACAAATCGCGTCTTCCGCTTGCGCAGTACGCAGTGTTGAGACTTCAATTAAATCCTCCTCCGCAGCATCTCAGACATTCGGTCGTTAGGCATCGTTTTTCTTCTGGAGACGGGACGTCCTTGTCCCGTCCGGAGCGTATCTACCCGAAAATATACGATTCACCCGGCCGCAGAACAACCAGTCCTTCCGGCACGTGATCGCAAATATCCGGGAGAAACCGGTTCTGCGCGTGCTGGGCCAGTTCATCATCCGTCAAATGCATGAGAAAATATCGCCGGGGCGCCAGCCGTTCGATGCATTTCACCCAGCCCGACCCCTGCCAGGGTCCGATCAGGAGCGCATCGAGCTGACCCAGGACCGCGCCATCGAGCCGTCGCGTGTTTTCATTGTCCCCGTCATGAAAAAAACGGAAGCCGGGCGCTTCCACGAGATAGGAGTTGTGCTCCCGGCCGTGGAAGGTTCGGAAGGCCGTGACGGTGACGGATGGAAACTTGTGCTTAATAAAAGCGACCAGGGTATTTTCAGCGGAGACCTCCGGCTCCAGTTCCACCAGGCGTTCGGCGGGCATGATCTTGCGCAAGGCGGCGATCACGGTTTTCGGACCGGCCACCGGGGCTTGGGTGTGCCCGGCAACTTCCGCCACCGCATTGGCATTGAAATGATCCCCATGCGCGTGCGTGACAAGGATCAGGTCGGCGCAGGTTACGATTGAGGCGCTCGGGCTGGGCGCATCCGCCACACCCGGAATCGGTCTATAGAAAGCATCGATAAAAATGCGGATTTGATCCACGGCAATCCGGAATCCTCCATTTCCCACGAGAGTGATTTCAGCTCGCATAACTCGGGCGCCTGTTCTACAAACGTTTGATTTTTTGATGAGGTTTAAATGGAGTGCGGCAGCCAATGCTCCAAATTGTGCCTGATAGGTGCATGTCGCAAAAGTTATCATGAATTCACGCGGATGGGAAGGCCGTGCTTTTGGGACCCGGCGCAATTTCGTTGACCTCCGGATAGGGAAGTCTAGTATATAGCTTTTATGCACTGGGATACAAATTCATCATGTGAAAGGTTTCCCTGAATGAACGCACGAGAACAATATCTCAACACGATGTTGTTTGATCACCCGGATCGGATTCCCTTTCAGCCCGGTGGAGGGCGGAAGTCGACCCTGGAAGCGTGGCATAGCCAGGGTTTGCCGGCGCATATCCAGGGCGGCAAAGAACTGTTGAATTACGCCTGCGAGCAGGCGGGTATTGCGTACCGTGCCCCGATCGGGGGCACGTCGTTTGTTGTTCAGGAACGCATGATTCCGATGTTCGAGGAAAAAGTGATCGAAGTCAGAGATCGTTCGCAGGTGGTCCAGGACTGGAAAGGCAATATCTGCGAAATCGGAAAAGAGTTCACAGTCGAATATCTGCGTAATGCCATGGATTTTGTGACCCGGCGCTGGATCAAGTGCCCCGTGGAAACCCGGGCGGACTGGGAGGAAATGAAACGCCGGTACAATCCCGACGATGCGTCCCGCTTGCCTCAAAACCCGGAAGCGCTGGGGAAGCAATTGAAAAATCGGGATTACCCGATCCGCCTCAGTTTTTCAGGGCCGTTCTGGCAATTGCGGGAATGGCTGGGATTCGAAAATCTCTGCATGCTGTTTCATGACGATCCGGATTTCGTCCGGGACATGATCGCTTTCTGGGAGGATTATATCGCCCGCTTGCTGAAAAAAGCGCTGGCTTTTGCGGTCCCGGACACCGTGCTGATTTCCGAGGACATGGCCTACAAGAGTTTCTCCATGATTTCCCCGAAGATGGTCCGCGACTTCATCCTGCCGACTTGGACGCGCTGGGGAGAGATCATCCATGGCGCCGGCTGCCCTGTTTATGACGTGGATTCCGACGGGTTTGTCGGCGAATTGATTCCTCTTTGGATCGAGTCCGGCCTCAATTCCTGTTGTCCCATCGAGGTGGCCGCCGGGAACGACCTGGTGGAGTATCGCCGAAAGTTCGGCCGCCAGATGGCCTATACCGGCGGCGTGGACAAGAGGGCGATGGCCAAGGGAGGACGGGTTATCGAGGCCGAGATCAAGCGCCTGGAACCCGTAATCCGTTCCGGCGGCTATATTCCATCGTGCGATCACGGCATTCCGCCCGATGTCTCGTGGCCGAATTTCGTGTATTACGTCAAATTACTGGCCAAAGTCACCGGTTGGGCATGAGCCGGCGATGAATTGAAAAGCCGGATGCCTTACTGATCACCGGAAAAATCCATGAAAGAAAAATTTTCAGCCGAACTGGCTAAAAAAGATCCGGAGTTCGAGCTTAGCCTGCGCCCGTCCAAGTTCCGGGATTTCATTGGTCAGGTTAAGGTCAAGGAACGCCTGGAGCTGTTCGTGGAGGCCGCGCGGGGCCGGAAGGACGTGCTGGAGCATGTCCTGCTGGCCGGCCCGCCTGGGTTGGGCAAAACCACGCTGGCTTACATTCTCGCCGATGCCATGGGTGTGAATATCCGCGTTACCTCCGGTCCGATCATCGACAAGCCGGGCGACTTGGCCGGCATCCTGACGAGCATCGAGCCCGGTGATATCGTCTTCATCGACGAAATCCATCGTATCCAGAAATCCGTCGAGGAATATCTCTATTCGGCCATGGAGGATTTCGTCTTGGATATCATGATTGACCAGGGGCCGAATGCCCGGTCCGTGCGGCTGAACCTTCCCAAATTCACGCTGGTCGGCGCGACGACCCGCAGCGGTTTACTCTCGGCGCCCCTGCGGTCCCGTTTCGGGATGAATGTCCGCCTGAATTACTATCCCGCCGGGGAGTTGCAGGAAGTCATCCTGCGTTCGGCGCGCATCCTGAACGTGGATATTGATGACGAGGGTGCACGCGAAATTGCCGGCCGGTCGCGGGGCACGCCCCGGATTGCCAACAATCTCCTGCGGCGGGTCCGGGATTACGCCCAAGTCAAGGCCGACAACCGCATCGTCCGTTCCATTGCCGACCAGGCTCTCGAAATGCTGGAGATCGATAAACACGGCCTGGACGAGATGGATAAACGCATTCTCCTTGCCGTTGTCCAGAAATTTGGAGGGGGACCTGTCGGGGTGAACTCCCTGGCCGTGTCCGTGGGCGAGGAACCCGATACCATCGAAGAGGTTTACGAGCCGTACCTGATCCAGGAAGGTTACCTGAAGCGCACGCCGCAGGGACGGGTGGCCACGGAATTATGCTTCCAGTGCCTGGGTTTGAAACCCCGGGATCGCCAGGGAAGCCTGTTATAGCGGAGAAGGTTGAGATATTAATGCGTTCACATCCGCTTGTGCAGAAACACGTCAACAAGAAAGCCCGGGCATGACCATCACCGCCCTTGTTCTCCGGTCGCCGGACCAGTGCATCACCTGCGTCCGGG
This sequence comes from Verrucomicrobiota bacterium, assembly GCA_018898455.1. GTDB lineage: Bacteria > Verrucomicrobiota > Kiritimatiellia > JAAZAB01 > JAAZAB01 > JAHIJO01. Next base: position 23,028 of record JAHIJO010000202.1, read on the forward strand.
GGCATACGGTGATCCTGGATTCCGATCCGGCCGCCCTTTACGGCGTGCCGGTCAAGTGATTGAATGAACAAGTCCGCCGTAACAAGGAACGGTTCCCGGAACACTTCGTCTTTCAGCTTACTGAAAACGAGCGGCAGTCTTTAAGGTCGCAAAATGCGACCTTAAAGCGCGGCCAGCATCGCAAGTATCTGCCTAATGTGTGACTCCTCAGAGCGTAAAATACCTGCCCGCAATGCTATCCGTCGGCTGACGGATTGCAGGCGGGCCCGTCCTCAGGCGGGTTTGGCCGTTTTGAATCATACGATTGAAAAGACCGTCGCAATAATGGTTGCTGGCAAGGTCGGTGTTGGCGTCAAAGCAAGGCAGTTTCCATGATCGGAAACTGACTCTATTGACTTGGCCTTTAATGGGTGACCCGAATGGCGCCAGGTCATGTCGCCGTCTACCGGGAATTGTATGCCGTCTACAAGATTCTGCATGATGCCTTCGGCTTGTCCGGCGCGGTTCCAGTCACTTGCATGATGAAGGAACTGCGGTAAATCAAGGCGAAGGTTCTGGGGATTTAGGCAAGGGGCAACGGCAGAGACGGATCGGCGAAGAATGTCAAAAATTAACCAGGCGGCAAACTGGCCGCACAGGACAAGAATGAACAAACAATATGATCCAATGCTTGACCCCCGTTGCACAGTGACCGCCTCTGATGTCCGGGATCGGTGGTGTGCTCAATGGATCTGGTTTCCAGGGCAGCGCGTGGCGCACCTTCATGCCTTGACTGTGCGCCGGATGGCCGAACGCTGCGTCTACGTCGGCTACCCAGGCCGCTTCCGGCTGCCGATCTTTCAGGCCTTCTTCCGCACGACGGCGATGCTGACCAAACCCCGGCATCTCCGCTGGGCCGGTCCTCTTGGTCGCATTCGCGTGACCATTGACGGTGTTGAAGGTAATGCCACGCGTCGCGGCGCCGAGCTTCCGGCGGGGCGGCACGACCTTTACGTTGTTGTTGACTTCGGCAACCGCCTGCCGGCCATCATCCTTGAGGGCGGCGAGTTGTCGACGGGGCCGGAGTGGGAGTCCAGCCTCGACGGGCACACCTGGTTTCCCACTGAGTGTGAACCACTACTAAGCGATCCCAAGAGACTGCCCGATGACTCGGTGGAATGCCGTGTGATCATTACCCCGAAGGAGGTGCAACCAGTTGATTCACGGCCAGTCAAGGCACTGGCCGTGGTCCACGACGAGATCGCTCTCCCGCCGGGTCAGAGCGTGCTGATTGACTTTGGGCATGACGAGCTCGGGCGCCTCTGCTTCGATGCGACGGGGTGTGGCTTGGTCGAATGCGTGGTGGGCGAATCGGCTGAGGAAGCGTTGAACGACGAGCCGGCGCATTTCGAGCAGCACCCGCTGGCGTCGGCGCCGATGGGATCGGTCCGCTTGCCCGAGCGATGCGTCCGCTTCGCGCGCCTCAAGAGCACGGCTGGCTGCACGATCCGCAACCTGCGCTTTGAAGCCCGCGTCTGGCCGACCGAATACCAGGGCGAGTTTGAGTGCAGCGACTCGCTTCTCAACGATATCTGGAAAGCCGGGGCAGCCACCCTCCATACCTGTACCCACGATTTCATCCTTGACGGGATCCGCCGCGACGCCCTTCCCTGGGCACTTGATGCCATTGCCGCCATCGAGTCCTCCGACTGCATCTTCTTCGACTCCGTGCCGGCGCGAAACCATCTTGTCTCGCAGCTCCTGCCGTCCGCGCCTTCGGATATCGACATCGGCATTCTGGATTTTCCGCTCTACGTGCCCATGGGCTTTGAGCATGACTATCTCGTCCGAGGCGACCTCAGCTTCTCGAAACGCTACCGCACCAGTCTAACCGAATTGCTGGATTTCTACATTTCAAAACGCAACGCCGCCGGCTGGCTCGGCGGCAGCGGCAGTTGGGGCTGCCTTGCCGACTGGACAATGACCCCCGAGTTTGGTCCTGACTCCCGCGGCATCTGCACTTATGTGCAGATGCTCCTGATGCGCAGCTTGGAGATCGGCGCTGCATTTAACGATCGGTGGGGCGAAAGCGACCTTGCCCGGCGGTATCGTCAGGAGGCTATTCTGCTGCGCCAACGCATCCGGGAGGAGTTCTGGGATCCCGCTCGTGGCGCCTACATTAATGGTTATACTTCCTCCGGTAAGCGTGATGACCGTCTCAGCGTGCCGGCGCAGGTCTTCGGTATCTTCTTTGATCTCATTTGCCCGGAGGAGTATCCTGGAGCAATCGACGGAGTGTTGGAGAACTTCGCCTGTCGGCCGACCAACGTATCGCTGATCCGCCACTGGGAATTCCTTGCCTATGCCAAGGCGAACCGGTTGCCGCAGGCACTGGACTTTGTCAAGCGCGTCTGGGGCAGGCTGCTGTCGCTGGGCCACGTGCGTTTTGCCGAGGACATTCGTCCGAACGACAGCCCGGTTGAACAGCTTGCCTTCTATGGGCGACCCTTCGGCAACAGCCTCTGCCACGAGTGGGCGGGGGCGGCGCCGGTGGCACTCCTGAGCAAAGGCGTGCTCGGAATCTCCGCCACCGGCCCGGGTTTTTCCACGTGCGACCTTATCCTTCGTGAGTCGGGATTAGACTGGTTTCGCGGCGTAATCCCAACGCCACGAGGCATGATCCAGTGGTCCTATGATCGCAGCGGTGGCCGGCTCATTCTGCCAAAGGGTGTAACGATGAGGCTGGTGGGATGCCGGCTGAAGAGCGGGGCGGCGGTGATCGAAGGGGAAGGGGAGCTAACCCGGATTTATCACACGTCTGGGTGAGAAATCCGGGCTAATCACTCACCTTTACCCGATATTCATGTTCGCCGGGTTATCTACGACTGTCACTCCGCCCACCACCTTCTCGTACCCGTCATCGGCGCTGACGCCGTCGAACTTGTACTTGGTGAGAATTTCTTTCAGGAATTTCTCCGGCTCGGGCACTGTCCCGGTGAAATACCAGGCGCTGGCCTGGATGCCGTGTTTATGGCACTGGTCAATGAAGTATTCGTTCATCTGCTCCGGCGCCAGGTCCTTGGGATACGGCCTGCCGACCGGCAGCATTAGCCGATTGAATCCCGCGCGCACCGCGATATCGATGTAGTAATCAACGCCTAACTGGTTCCGCGGATATGGCCCGGAAAGCTGTCAGCGAAAAAAAACACCTGTGATCGATAAATGAACGATATCTCCGCGGTTGTGTCATCTCAAGTCCGAGATCAAAACGGATCATTCGCCGGAGAAAAAATGAAGACGCTTGCTAAAACACGGCCGCCATCTACAATGTCCCATGTCCTTACCGGAAGTCCGGTTGATGAGACTGGCCGACGCTAAATTCTGAAACGAACCATGGGCCATGAGCCACAATTCGACAATTAGGGGCAACACGCCATCGAGACGTGATCCCAAGGCCAATACAATTGAACCATCGGTTACCGACAGCAAGGAATGTCCGGTGTGGGTCGGATGGCAACGGAAAGAGAATCCCGCGTCCTGGCGGTTGGCCAGTCATGCTGAGTTGGAGTTCCAATATGTCAGGGAAGGTCATTGCGCCTATTTCGTAAATGGCCAGAATTATCCCTGCCTAAGAAACACCTTGCTGTTGATTCGACCGCATGAGCCTCACAGTTTTGTTTCCGCTCCTGATCGTTGCCGCTCTCTTGAGAAATATTGCGTGATGGTCCAGCTTGGCTTCTTGAAGGAGGGTTCAAAGCCTGTCCGTTTTCCCGCAACCGGTCCTCGTTGCCTGGTCCTCGCAGAGGATGAGGCCACGGAGATCGAACTAATCTTTCGCCATATCTTGAACGAATATCAGAAGCGACCTGTCTATTGGAAGGAAATCCTTCGTGAAAATCTCAGGGAACTCGTTTGGCGTTTTCGGCGACTTGGCGAACGTCCGAAACCGCTGCTTGTTGCAAGCCCTATTGTAACCCAATTGCTGGATCACATTGAGGCTAATTTTGTGCAACCGATGCCGGTGACGTCTCTCGCCCGCACCTTCGGTTACTCGGCCAATCATCTGTCTCTGCTGTGCAGGAAGTATACGGGCATAGGATTAAAGCAATACATTCTGCGGCGTCGGATCATCGAGGCGAAGCGACTGCTTGAGGCTCAGCCCTCGCTCAAGATGGAGGCTATTGCTGAGAAAATCGGCTTTGCCGACTATTCGCTCTTCAGTCGAATCTTCAGGCAAGTTACGAATATGACGCCGTCTGGCTACCGTAGAATTTCCCACCCGGACAATTGAAAATGCCATTCTCAAGAGGTCGGCCGGATGCGATTATGAATTTGGTTGGAATAAGCGATTGCCGGCGTTTTTTATTATTTACTCATTTCGGAAGGGAAGCGATATGAAGAGCAAGTCGTCTCTGGCCATTTTTGGAGGACCAAAATCCGTCACGAAAGATCCCGGGGATATGTTTACGTGGCCGATTATTACCAAGGAGGATGAAAATGCGGTTCTGGAGGTGTTGCGCCGGGGCGCCATGTCCAATCTGGATGTTACCCTGCAATTCGAAAAGGAGTTTGCCGCTTGGCAGGGAAGACGCTATGCCTTGGCCCACAACACTGGGACCGCATCTTTGGAGGCGGCAATGTTCGGCTGTAAAGTCGGGATAGGCGATGAAATCATCTGTCCCGCGGCGACCTACTGGGCGTCATGCCTGGCATGCTATTCGTTGGGCGCAACGGTGGTGTTTGCGGATATCGATCCTGATACCCAATGCATCGATCCGTCCGATATCGAACCCCGAATATCGCCGCGCACCAAGGCGATTGTGGTTGTCCACTACATGGGTTATCCGGTCGACATGGATCGCATCATGAGAATTGCCCGCAAGCACAAGATCAAGGTCATTGAAGATGTGTCCCATGGACAGGGAGGTGTCTATAAAGGTCGCAAGCTGGGGACGATAGGCGATGTTGCGGGAATATCGCTGATGTCCGGAAAATCGCTGGCCATTGGAGAAGGGGGGATGCTGGTTACCAATGACTTGGAGATCTATGAACGAGCCCTGGCGTGGGGACATTATGAACGGTTTGGAAACAAGATAAAGACCAAGTATCTTAGGCCATTGGCCGGGTTGCCGTTGGGTGGACATAAATACCGGATGCACCAGTTAAGCTCAGCGGTGGGTCGTGGGCAACTGAGGCATTTTGATCAGCGTTGCGGGGAAATTCGTCGGGCGATGAACTTTTTTTGGGACTTGCTTGAAGGCGTGCCGGGAATACGGGCTCATCGGCCCCCGAAAAACTCCAATAGTCATATGGGCGGGTGGTTTGCGCCCCACGGCTTGTATCGGCCGCAGGAACTGAATGGTCTGTCTGTGACGCGCTTTGCCGAGGCGATCCGGGCAGAAGGGGTGTCATGCATACCGGGTATGTTGCGCCCCCTGCATCTTCATCCCTTGTTCAATACGGCTGACATCTATGGCCACGGCAAGCCTACGCGTATTGCAAATGCTGCGCGTGACCTGCGCCAGCCGCCCGGCAGTTTACCGGCGAGCGAGGCGTCGCAAGGGCTCCTATATAGTATTCCCTGGTTCAAGCATTACCGGCCGGAAATCATCAGGCAATATGCCATGGCTTTCCGCAAGGTCGCGGAGAATTATCGCGAGTTGCTGAAAGGCGACAAGGGTGACCCGGCCAATCTCGGTTTATGGAGCGCGAGTCGTCACTGAAATGTGGAAATAAGGAGGAAGAAAAAGATGCAGAACAAGACCAAGTCCGGCCGTGCCCGATCAATCCCGTCGGCGTCCCGTCTGCGACCGACCATATTTTCGGTCAGTTATGCGGGGCTATGGGGGCAGGCATTATTATCTCTGGAGCAGTTCATTCCCCATGCCAGGCAACTGGGTTTTTCAGCCGTGGAACTAATGGCCAAACGCCCTCATCTATCCCCCCTGGACTGGTCGGTAGAAAAGGTTGCTCAGCTGGGGTGTTTGTGTGAAAAGCACCAGGTGGATGTGGTTTGCATAGCGGGCTATACAGACTTTGGGGGAGGAATGGATGCGGCCGAAGTGCCTTTCGTGGATATGCAGATCCAGTACGTCGAGTCATTGGCGTGTTTGGCTCAGGCGCTGAATTGTCGCCTGGTGCGGGTATTTACCGCCTATGAACGGGATGGTATGCCGCTGTTGCGCCAATGGGATCGAACCGTTTCAGCCATTCAGCAGTGCTGTGATCGCTGTGCCGCTTTCGGAGTGGTTATTGGAATTCAGAATCATCATGATTTGGCTGTCCATAGCAAAGTCCTCTTGGAACTCCTGCACGATATCAATCGGACAAACTGCAAATTGATGCTCGATCCCTGGTCGCCCTGCCTGCGGGGCGAAGAACTGTACGAAACCGCCAAGTCAATGGCGCCGCATGTGGTCTATACCACTCTGGCCGACTATATCCGTATGCCGCGATTCAAGTATCAACCGGCATTGGTCAATTACAGTCCGGTCAAGGAGGACATGGTTCGAGCAGTGCCAATGGGGGATGGGGATTTGGATAGCCTGACCTTTGTTCAAGGTCTAAAAGCCGGAGGGTATGCCGGTCCCATCGCCTATGAGCTGTGTTCACCGTTGCGTGGTGGCGGCTCATTGGACAACTTGGACCGGTGTGCGAAATCGTTCCTTGACTGGCTTGCGATAAATCGTCTCTGAACTCACGGGATCACTGTGATCGAGTTGCGATTAATATTATCAGGGAAGAGAAAACCATTTTATAAAGGCAAAAGCCTTGATAGGGTTTGGTTGGGTTAAAAAAACGGGAGAGCAAGAAGTGCAACAGATAGAACAATACGAGATTAGGTTGGTAAGGCCGGAGGAAAAGAAAGCGATGGATGAAATGGTCTCGCTGGCCTTCAGCAGGAATGACTTCCCGGCGAACGAAGGAGAGATTCCATCCCCATTGGAAGTCACGCCAAACAGGGATTACCGGGCAGAATACAAGCACCTGCCGCGGGCAGACCTTGTCTGTCTGGTTGAGGGAAAGATCGTCTCCCGGGTATGTATTACCAACCTGGACGTCCGGATCGAGGATGTCAATCTGGTTATGGGGGCAATCGGCGGCGTGGCTACGCATCCGTCATATCGGCGCCGTGGTTATGTAGTCAGACTCTTTGAAGAAAGCAAAGTATATCTGCGGGAAAGCGGCTGCGATTTTTCCATGCTCTTCACCGGAACTCCCCATGTTTACGCCAAGGCCGGCTGGGCGCTGTTTCCTGAATATGAATGGGAAGTCAAGATGAATGAGGCGCTTCCTCAGGCGGATGCCGGCTTTCTTATCCGCCCATTCAATGATGGCGATCTGAATAAGATAATGCATGTCTATGACGTCTATAATGGTGACAAGATATGGGCTCGAATCAGAGATAAAGATTGCTGGACTAAGAAACTGGAATCCGCTGACCAGAACAGGGGCAAGCTCAAAAGCGCCTTTCTGGTGGCGGAAAAGAGCGGGAGCTTGGTCGCATACCTGCGCTATTCTGAAGGAAACATCCTGGAGATCGGTTACCTTTCCGAAAGCAGCCGGGCGCTGCGCGCGTTGATCATTCATGCGGCAAACTACTGCCGGAAAGAAGGAAGAGCGTTAATCAAACCATTACGTCTTCCTAATGATCCTGAATTAATGCGGTATCTGGAGGAAATAGGCGGGGTGAAAGAGGAAGTTAAAGAGAGTATGATGCTGAAACTGATTAACCTGGAAAGCTTCTTGGGAAAAATGGCGCCTCTTTTGGAAAAGCGCTTGGCCTGCTCGAAATTATCAAAGCATGGCGGTGAATTCGCGCTCTCCTGCGGTAATGAAAATATTGGGCTGAAAGTTGAAGATGGACGGGTAAGTTGCTCGTTGGAAGGTGGAGCTGGGGGGCAAGTCAGTCTGCCGGAAAGTGATTTTTTCCGTTTGATAAGCGGGTATGCCGGAATTGACCAAGTGCATTTTGCGGAAAAGAGGACTGTATCTCCGGGACAGTTGTGCCTGCTGGAAACCCTTTTTCCCGAGAAGAAAGGGAAAATAGTCTACTGGCTTCTGGATAGATTTTAAGTCTATTGTTGTTGAATGAGTCCGGCAATAACTGTAAAAAAGTAATCGGTCAGTAAATGGGTGAAAGGCGCATTCGCCGACCCATTAGCAAAAATAAGGAAAAGGTGATTTGCAATGATTAAAGTTGCCATTATCGGACTCGATACCAGTCATAGTGTGGAGTTTCCGCGGTTGATGCAGGCGCCGGATTGCGCGCCTGACCAGCGCGTGGCGGGATTGAAAGCCGTAACCTGTTTACGGTTTGAAACACCGTTTCAGAACAAGGCCGGATTGGACAAGCGGCAGGAACAATTGGAAGCCTGGGGCGTCAAGGTGACCGAGAAATTCGAGGAAACGGTGGCGTCTTGCGACGCCATCATGCTGGAGATCAACGATCCGGCCTATCATCTGGAATATTTCAATAAAGTCGCCGCCCTGGGCAAGCCGGTGTTCCTGGATAAACCGTTGGCCGGCAGCGAGGCGGATGGTCGGGAGATTCTGCAACTGATCCGACAGCATCAAACGCGTGTCTGGAGCGGATCGGGTGTGCCATTTTGTCCGCCTTTGGGCGAAACGTGCGCCAGGTTCGCCGAAATCAAATTTGGCCAGGTCTTTGGCGCTTTGGGCCAGGCGCCCGCCGGTGATGCTTTGGTGTGGTATGGCGTACATACCTTTGAAATGTTGCAGCGCATCATGGGGCCGGGTCCAAAGACGGTGCGGGCGATCGAAAACGATAACGGTATTATCGCCGTTGTGGATTACGGAAAGGGTCGCCAGGGGTTCGTCGAGTTGATCCGCGGATCCTGGCTTTATGGCGGAAGGTTGCAGGGCAAGTGCGGGAATCAGGAGCAAGTCGCGCCTTTTGTCTGCGATCTGACGTATGATTATCGCGACACGCTGCGGGAAGTGCTGAAATTCTTCGAGGGTGGCGCAATGCCGGTGGCCATGGAAACGACTTTCGAGGGGTTGGCCATGATGCTTGCGGCGCGCGAGTCGATTATCCGTAATGCGGTGACACCGGTGGCGGCGTTGTGATGCCGCCGGAGGCCGGATTCAAAACCTGAATATATGGAGTAACCCAATGAAGCATTGCGTCCGAAACAAAAAGAATTTGACTGCCGCGGATTTAGCTGTTAACGGCGGACCGAAAACGCGCACCCAGCCCTGGCCGGAACGCGGACTGCTGGGCCAGGAGGAAAAGTCGGCGGTCGTGGCGATGTTCGACCGCGCGATCGAGTCCGGGCAGGCGTTCGGTTATAACGGCCCGGAAGAGAATGCGTTTTGCAAGGCCTTCGCCAAGTTTATGGGCGGCGGCTATGCCGACGCCGTGAACTCCGGCTCGACTGCGGTGTATGTGGCGCTACGCGCCCTGAACCCGGAACCGTTCACGGAAATAATCGTGGGGTGCATCACGGACCCGGGCGGGATCATGCCGATTCCCATGCTCAACTGCCTTCCCATGATTGCCGACACGGCGCCGGGTAGTTTCGGTCCCGGCCCCAAGCAGATCGAGGAACTGATCTCACCCCGAACCAGCGCCATCGTGGTGGCGCATATTTTTGGCGAGCCGTTGGACATGAAGGGAATAATGCGGGTAGCCCGGAAGCATAAGCTCCCGGTCGTGGAAGATTGCGCCCAGGCGCATGGCGCCCGAATCGACGGCCGTCTGGTCGGTTCGTTCGGGGATCTCAGCGCGTTCTCCCTCATGTTCGGGAAACATATCTGCACCGGCGGTCAGGGCGGGCTGGTTTATACTCGAAACGAAAAATTGTATTGGGCCTGCCGTCGCGCGTCAGATCGTGGCAAACCGTTCGGGTTGCCTAATGGATCGAGCAACTGCATGGTATCGCTCAATTTCAACTTGAACGACCTGGCAGCGGCTATCGGCAGTGCGCAACTGAAAAAATTAACCGGCATTGTGCGTCGCCGCCGCGCGATAGTTGCCGAATTGTCCAGGACTTTCGCGAAATTGAAGATTGTTTCGTTGCCGGAACAACTGCCCGGCGCCGAGCCGAGTTTCTGGCATTGTCGTATCAAGTTCAATAAAAGCGCGGCGACTTGCGATAAAGCCACTTTCTGTAAGGCGCTTTCTGCCGAGGGGCTACCCGTGTATTCGCATTACTGCGATCCGATTCATCACGCGGATTGGTACCGCAACCGGAACGCTTTCGGCGCCAGTGGCCTGCCTTGGTCCGCGCCCCAGTATAAAGGAGATCCGAACCGGTCATTCCCCTGTCCCAATGCCGAGAAGGCCTTGGACGATCATTTCCAGTTGACGGTCTGGGAGAGCTGGGGTAGGGCGGAAGTCGCCGACATAGTCGCGGCGTTCCGAAAATGCGCCGCCGTGTATGAGTCAAACCGATAGAGATTTGCCCAATGACCGGACACGATAAAATCACGGCGGCATTCAGCCCCAGCGGCGTTTCGCAGGTCGGCGTGGTGAGCGGTTATGTCGATATTTTTGTCCGCGACCATTGGCGTGAACTCACTGCGGTGCCGTGGTGGTATATCAACAGTGGCGTCATCGAAAAGGAAGTCGCCTGGGCGCAAGATGTTTTTGCCAAGAGCGGATTGGAGTGGTTGAGGTTGGCGCCTTGCCTTTCACGAGAGACACGTCAACAATGCCGCTACGAAGAGCGTCCCGATGGCGTCTGGCGTATTGACGAATCGACGGGGCAGGCCATACAGATGGTTGAACCCACCCCAAGCGGGACGAACACCGCCTGCGCCGCCGATAAACATTTCGATCAGGATTCCCTTGTTTTCACCATGGGGGAAATCGACCGCCTGATCCCCGGTGATCCCTGCTTCGACAGGGATGCGTTCCTGAGCGGGGGACAACAGGATGTTGCCATGGCTTTGCGCGATAACCTGAATCTGGCCTTTTACGGTCTTGTTACCTCGCCGCTTTGCATGCTGTACCATCTGATCGGATATGAAGGGATGATGCTGTTGATCGCCGAACATCCCGATCTGGCTCTGTATGCCGGGCAACGACTGCTTGCGAACGTCAAACAAAAGATCGGCTGCATTTCCACGCTCGGAGCCGATGCGGTCTGGATCGAAGAAATCTTCACCGACCAGATCAATCCGGAAGCGTTCTCGCGGATCAACGTTCCGCTTATGCAACAATGCGTTAATGAAATTCGTCGCCACGGGCTGAAGAGTATTTACTATTACTGTGGAAATCCCAATGACCGACTCGACCGGATTCTCGACGTCGGCGCGGACGCGATTCATTTTGAGGAAAGTAAAAAGAATTTTACCGTCGACATCGAGGAGCTTGCCGCCAAAATTAACGGCCGATGTGTGTTGTTCGGCAATCTCGATTCCATCGGTGTTTTGCAGAAGGGCAGTGAAAGCGAATTAGCCTCTGAAATTCAACGGCAAATCAAGGCAGGGGTTAGAAATAAAGGCCGATTTGTCATGAGCACAGGCAGTCCCATAACGCCGGAAACACCGGTCACCCGGGTGAGGCAATACACGGACCTTGTGCGTGATTCGGTTCGCCGGCGCTAATGACATGAATCTTGACAAATGATAAGAAAAGAGGATAGTAACAACTATTGATTGGGATGTTGGTAATATTGGCATTGGCTCAGTTCGAAACGAAGCGCTTTGGGGATCTCACCATGAAAATTCCAATGTGTATGGCAAGAGTTTCGGTGCGCCTGGCTGTTCCGTTTATCACGATATGCGTGCTGGCGGCCGCCGCGCCGGCCGCGGTAATCGATTGGACAAATCCGGCCGGCGGCGATTTTTCAACCGCCGCCAACTGGAACGGCGGCGCCGGGCCGGTTCCGGGCGCCACGGACTCCGCACAGTTCAACCTTGCCCAAGACCCGGCATATACCGTTACCCTGAGTGGCACGACCACTAACAACCAGTTGCTGGTCATGACCGACAAGGTGAGTCTTGCCTTGGGCGGGAACACCTACACGGTTACCAACGCTATTGTAGGGGTAGCGGGAACTGACAACGGGCAGTTGTGGTTGAGCAACGGAACGGTCAGCGCCACTGGGACCTTCAAGCTGGGAAACGCCAATGGGACAACCGGAACGTTGAACGTTGCCGGTCCAGGGAATAATGTTACGCTTACGGCGGGCCTCGACTATCTGTTCGTTGGCGCTGGGGGGACAGGCGTGGGATACCTGAACGTTACTGGCGGAGCATCGTTGACCAATAATAGAGTTCTTGTCTTGGGCAACGTGGCCAACAGCAACAGCGCAGGCCACGTGACTGTCAGCGGATCAGGCACGACTTTTACCACTACCGGTAGCATGTTTCTGGGCTACCTAGGAACTACCACTTCAACAATTGATATTCTTAGCGGCGCGAGATTCACCACCGGGGCGGGCAACTACGGGATGGGGTACAGCAGCGCAAGCTCCCGTGGTTCGCTGAACGTTGATGGCGCCGGTTCGGTATTCTCCTCCGGGGGAAACTGGTGGATTGGAAGAATGGGTATCGGGCGCATGACGGTTCAGAACGGCGGTTCGTTCATCGAGTCAGTCGGCGGCCCCGCCGTCATATTGGGCTCTGAAGCCGGAAGCGCGGGATACCTTGAAATTGGAGTTATCGGTAGCGGGAGCTTCACCTCCTCCACCTTTAATGTCGGCCGGTCTGCCGGCAACAGTGAGGGGCATGTTACCATCGGCCCGGGCGGTACGCTGACCTTGCAGAACGGGGGGACCGTTTACCCCAATGGCGAGATCATTTGTAGCAACGGCACGATGAACGTGGTCGGCGGCGGAGGGAACCTCACTTTGATCGGTTCAGGCGCCCTGTATGGCAGCGGCACGATGAACATGCACTCCGGCTTTGCGTTTTGGACCCTCTACGACGTGGGCGTTATTTCACCCGGCAGCGGCAGCGCAGCGGGCGCTTTCACGGTTAACACCGGCGACCTTGTCTTCACCAAGAGCGGCGTGATCGGCGCCGGAACTTTGGCGATTCAGTTTGACTCCTCCGGCGCGCATGACAGCGTGATTCTCGCCACCAGCGGGCGCAATGCCAACCTGGCAAGCGCGACGTTGGACTATTCGCTCTTGAACGGAACGAGGTTCGCGCCGCCCACGCCGGGGTTCATGGATTTCCTGATCGCCCCGACCATATCCAACTTCGTCTCGGTTGCAAGCGACAATATAACCAATATTCTAAGCGCCGTGCCTTTTGTCCAATACACTTATGGCATAGTCACCGTCGGCGCCGGTGACTATGGCGGCCTTTATTCGGGCTATCAAGCGTTGCGGCTGACGGCACGAATGAACGCCGGAACGGTTTTTTCATTTCATTAATCGTGACTATTAGAGCAAATGGCACACAGCGCGCCATAAAGCGGTGGCATGGGTTCTCCTTGAAACAACCGGGGCGACCTGCCCGCAGTCGCAATCCGTCGGCTGACAGATAGTGGCGGTTCGCCACGTCGTCCCGATTACGCCAGCGCATCGGAACAAGTGGTCCCTTAGCTCCGCAAGTCGGAGCTGACGGGAGTAGAACCGCAAGATTGAAATTCCTAGACATCAAGTTTATTTAGGGGACATTATACTAGGCGTCACTTTTTCCAGGTAATATCCGCGTCGGGGTCGGCCGGACAGCACGATACCGTCGGATACCGTCTGACGGACCTCGGTGATCTTGATGCGCGCCACGACTTTCCCGGCGATATGATCGATGGTATTGCCGGTGCCGGGATCGGTGACGGACCGTCCTTCCTCACGGACATCGAACAGATCGCCTTCCTGAACGCCGACGTTTTCGCCGCCGTTGATAATCACGGTTTCTGCCGTGGCGTCGGCCACGCGCGCTTTCCAGGTGGTGTAGGGAATATCCTGGGCAAGGCGATAGACGGCCTTGCGGATCGCTTCCTGGGTGGCTTGGCCGATGGGCGTCCTGAAAAACAGATCCCCCCCGAAAGCCACGCCATTGTAATCGAATCGCGCCCATTTTCCGGAGGCTTTCGCCGATCCTTCCGCCGGCACGCAACTGATAATCTCGCCGGTTTCAACATCGGTCAGCGTCAGGTTGATCATGATCATGGCGCGCGCGCCGGTGATTCCGCCGGCGGCCTTGGAGGACTTGAACCAGGCGGAGGAGCTTCCCGTCTGGGTGAAATCCGTGATGACGCCACGGATGAGGTAACGGGCGTTTTTCAAGCGCCCCCGGGCCACGCTGTCCTCCTTGCGGAAGAGATCATGACCCTGGCGCTTGATTTCGCCGAGCACATCTCCCAGGTTTTTCCGGTCAACCAGGATCACGCGGTGCGTGTTCATCAACTCCACCACCAGCAGGTCCGGAATACCCCGGCCCAGTTTCCACTGGCCCGAAAAGCCGGTTTCGTTTTCAAATTCGGTGACGGCGATCACCGGCTTAATGGTATTAGGCGGCAAGGGCGGGAGCTGAGGCTGGAAAGAGCGGCAGCCGGATGCAAAAACGGCCAGGAGTAAAAAACCCCCTACACCCATCCCTTTTACCATGGCGGATTGAACCATGCTGGCGGCCCTTCCTGCGTTGAATCGGTTGCCGTGGATTCAGGTCGTTCAGGGCTTGGCGGCGGCCGGCGCCGGCGCAGCCACGGGCTTGGCGATTATTTTTGACGCCTTTTTCTTGCGGTCGATCCAGCGTTTCCGCCGCAGACGTTTCAGTCGTATTCTCAGTTGTTGTCCCATAGTGGCCGTCACCCTATAATGGACAATAGAAGGTGTCAAGTGCCAACCATCGATTTTTTTTGACGCTCTTGGCCCGGTTTCTATCCGGGCTTTCCATTAGAACCTATCTCAAAATTGGCATGGAGCGTGGTGCGCGCGTCGCGCCGACAGAGCTAGGCGCGCAAGCGGGAGGCATAGCCAGCGGCTATGTCCCCGCTTGCGGAACGCCACTCTGTCGGATGCGACGCCGCATTCTGTTGGAACAGAGCGCTTTTCGTGTCTGGCGGCGTTGAGCGCACGGGGAAATACCTTCCAGGTATTCCACCCGTGCGTTCGCCTGGCCAGACGCGAAAATCGCTTCTGCCACGCCCACGCGAATTTTGAGATAGGTTCTAGTCTTGCAAAAGAAAAATAAACCGATAGATTCGACTTCGCAAAACGTCAGGCGGCAGGAACAAGGAATGAGGAAAATCATGAAATTGGGTGTCTGTACGTCGATCGAAGGATTGGCAGACGCCGCGGCGGCGGGTTTTGATTTTGCGGAAATGCCCGTGTCGTCATTGGCGCTTGAAAAAGGAGAGGCGGACTTTGCTGCGATTCGTCAAGGCATACTATCCGCTCCCATTCGGGTGGAAGTGTTCAACTGTTTCCTGCCAGGGAGTTTGAAAGTCACCGGACCGGCCGTTGACCTTGAGGCCGTACGCCGGCATATGGAGGCGGCCTTGCGCCGCGCCGCCGAGGCGGGAGCGGCCATCATGGTGTTCGGGAGCGGCGGGGCCCGGTCATTGCCCGAGGGATTTTCGGTGGACCGCGGCTGGAGCCAGCTGGCGGAGGCCGCGCGGCTGGCCGCCGATATCGCGGTCCGGAACAAGATGACCGTTGTTATGGAACCCTTGTTTAAGCAGGCCTGTAATTTATTCAACCGGGTGGAGCAGGGCGCTGTGTTGGTGGATCGCATCGGCCATCCGCGCTTGCGGCTCCTTGCTGATATGTTCCACATGGCTAGGGAGCAGGAGCCGTTTGACGATATCGCGGCGGCCGGAGAACGACTGGCTCATATTCACCTGGCTATGCCGTCAATTCCGGAAATGGCCGAAGGCGTGGCCTATGACTTTCCGGGTTTTTTCGCCGCTTTGCGGCAGGCCGGCTACGACGGCCGTGTGTCGGTTGAAGATAATCCCGGACTGCTGGCCAAAAGAATAGGATCACGGCTCAATGCCTACCGGGCAGTCCGGGAATATCTGGCGCCTTTTTGCCGGGGGTAGGGGATGATTGCAGAAATCAGTCATGAATTGGATCAGGAGATGAGGAGCAAGATGAAACGCAAACGTTATGTGCAGGTGGGACTTGGAGGCCGGTCGTTTATGTACACGGAAGCCTTCGTAGGCACCATGAAGGCCTCCTGCGAGCTGGTCGGGTTGTGCGATAATAATCGCGGACGCATGGAGTTGCGTAATCAGCAGATTGCGGAACTCTGGAAGGGAAAGCCCGTTCCGGTGTATTCGGATAGGCGGTTCGATGCCATGATCCGGGAGCAAAAACCGGAGGTGGTGGTTGTCACCACCAAGGATTGTTTTCACGACAAGTATATTGTGCGGGCCATGGAACTGGGGTGCGACGTCATCACCGAAAAACCCATGACCATTGATGCCAAGAAGTGCCAGCGCATCATTGACACGGCTCACAAAACAGGCCGAACCGTCCGCGTAACGTTTAATTACCGTTATTCGCCGCCCCGGACCCAGGTCAAGGATCTGTTGATGAAAGGGATCATTGGCGAGGTGATTTCAGTTGACTTTCACTGGTTGTTGAATACCGACCATGGCGCGGATTATTTCCGCCGCTGGCATCGGGAGAAAAAAAATTCCGGCGGACTCATGGTTCACAAGGCCACCCACCACTTTGACCTGGTCAACTGGTGGCTTTCTGCGCAGCCGGTCGAAGTGATGGCCATGGGTGCCCGCCGTTTCTACGGGAGTGAAAGCGGTATGGCGGAGCGCTATGGTTTGCAAGGGCACGCCGAACGATGCCATGGATGCCGGCATGGGAAAAAGTGTCATTTCTTTCTTAATTTGGAAAAGAACCCGAACATGAAACGGGGCTACCTGGATTGCGAGCGCTACGACGGCTATTTCCGCGACCGGTGTGTGTTTGGGAAGACCATGGACATTGAGGACACCATGAACCTGGTGGTGCGCTACGATAGCGGGGCCTTCATGTCCTATTCGCTCAACGCATTTGTGCCCTGGGAAGGCTACAAGATCGCATTTAACGGCACCAAAGGCCGCTTGGAGCATGATTGCATCGAGAGCGTTTATATCAGCGGAGACGGCCGCGTGCAGGGCGGCACCATTCCCCAGGGCACCCGTATCCGGCATTATCCGCATTTTAAACCGGTAAGGGATATCCCCGTCTGGCAGAGTAAGGGTGGGCATGGCGGCGGCGATATGCCGCTAATCGTGAATTTATTTTCGCCCAATCCCCCTCGCGATCCGTATTTGCGCGCCGCCGGTGTTGCCGATGGCGCCCTGAGCATCCTGGTCGGCGTCGCCGCCAATAAGAGCATGCGTATCGGCAGACCCGTCCGGATCGATCAACTGGTTAAAAACATCCCTCAGGTTCGGCGGACGCCAATTAAAAAGTGGTGAGCGTTAACATTATGACTAACCTTGACTACACCATCCGCCTCGACGTCCTTTCCGAAGGCTATGACGGCTATACCCAGTGGTTCCAACCCCGCGCGGCGCCAACAACGATCAGGCAATTAGTGGATGGAGCGAAAACTCATGGCATTTAATGGTTACATGTACATGTTGAGAGACGCATTCATCCGGAGAATGCGGGAGACGTCTGCTCGCCGGCGCGATATCCTTGCGGGGATCAGGACCCGGAAGCAGGCGCTGGCCTACCGGAACAGGGTCCGGCGCAAGCTGGCGGATTGTTTCGGACCGTTGCCGGAAAAGACGCCGCTTAATTCGCGGGTGACACGGGTCATCGACCGGGATGAGTTCACGGTGGAATGCGTACTGTTCGAGAGTCGGCCCGGATTTCTGGTGAGCGCAAATTTCTACCTTCCCAAACAGCGTCGGGGACGCGTGCCCGGTGTTGTGGTGACCTGCGGTCATGCGTTGGATGCCAAGGCCTATGGTCTGTACCAGGAGGTCTCCCTTCGGCTGGTCCGCAACGGCTATGCCGTCCTGATCTATGATCCCATCAACCAGGGAGAAAGGCTCCTCTATCCGGGAAATCGTGCGAAGGCCGATCTCTGCGGTGGCCACAACCGGGTGGGTAAACAGCTTCTTCTCATGAACGAGCCATTCTGTGCCTGGCGCTTGTGGGATGGGATCCGGGCGGTGGATTACCTGGCGTCGCGGCCGGAGGTCGATCGCGCCCAACTGGGCGTCACCGGGCAATCCGGGGGTGGAACGCTGTCCAGCTATATCTGGGCATTCGATCGCAGGTTGCGAATGGTGGCGACGTCATGCTGGCAGACCAGTTACCTGCACGACCTGGAAAACGAAATGCCGGCCGATTCGGAACAGTATCCGCCGGATTTTTTACAGGCGGGTCTGGACAAGATCGACTTTCTCATGGCGCGGCTCGGCGAGCCGGCCCTGCTTCTCGGCCAGGAATTCGACTACTTTGACGACCGCGGACTGCGACAGGGTCATGGGGAGTTGCTGCGCTTGCACCGGTTGGTGGGAGGATATCCGGAATCATGCAAGCTGTTGATGGACAATCAGCAGCATGCGTATTCCAGGAGCAACCAGGAAGCCATGGTCGCGTTTTTCAACCAGGTCCTCGGCCGCGGCGCGCCTCGGATCTTCCGCCAGGTGCATCGGGTGCCGGAGCAGGAATTGCTGGTGACGAAAAAAAACGACGTGGTCTCCGCTGGTTCGCGGCGCATGGCCGCGTTGATTCGGGATCGGGCGCGGAGCGTGGCGTTATCCCGTCCAAGGCCGGGAGACATCCGCGCGGTACTGAGCCGGGTGCTGGGGATTGAGACGCCGCCCCGCGCGCCGCCTTATCGCCGTTTTTTCCATTCAGGCGCGATACGAAATCGAACCAGCGCGTGGATCTATCGCTTCGGCGTCGAGACCGAACCCGGGATCATGGCGATTCTGAGGCGCGTTCGCAACGGAGGCCAGCCCTATCATCTGGATGTCGGGAGCGAGGCGCGCGTGTATTTGCCGAATCTGTCGTCCGAGGAGGAACTCGATGCGCGGCGGACGATGAAAGGCTATAGCGATTTCTGGTGTCTTGACGTGCGCGGGATCGGGGAGAGCCTGTGGGGACAAACCAATCAGTTTTCGCGCGACTACGGCCATGACTACATGATGTTTGGCCATTATCTGCTATATGGAGAGTCTTACCTGGGGAAAAGGGTGTATGATGTTCTGGCGACCGTCGCGTTGCTTCGCGCGGAAGGCGCGCGCCGGATTCATTTGCATGGCGTGGGGCAGGGCGCTCTGCTGGCGCTGTTTGCGGGCGCGCTGGATCTAAAAATTACGAGTGTTTCCTGCCGGGGGGCGCCGGAGTCATATCTCGATCTGGCCTGTGACCCCTCCGTGAACTGGCCGACCTCCAATTTCGTCCGGGGCATCCTGAATCACCTTGACCTGTCGGATGTCCGGCGCGCGCTTGGAAAGCGGCTGAAGCAAGACGCGGATCGGGGAGCAGGATTTCGGGTGTGCCGATAGGGGGCGACGAATATGGAATCGACTTGGAAATCATGTCCATCCTGTTATCTTATCGATTCCGGATTGATTAACGGGCTTACAGGATTATCCTGAGGCCAAGGAGCCATACGCCTATGAACGTCAAATCCATACTGAGCAAAAATCTGATTGTTGGTGCGGTGGGAATCATGCTCGCCGCCGGGATAGGCGGATGCGTTTCCGGCGGCGGAAATCAGGCCGGCCGGTCCGAGACCAATGCGCCGATCCTGCGCGTTGGTGTTACGCCGAATATGCCGCCGATTGTTTATAAACAGGGCGATGACGTCATTGGCTTGGAAGCGGATCTGGCCCGTGCGCTGGGCCGCGAACTGGGCCGTCCGGTACGCTTTGTTCAACTGAAATGGGACGATCAGATTCCCGCGCTCATCGGAAACAAGACGGATATCATCATGTCCGGCATGTCGGTGACCAGAATGCGGGCCATGCGTATTGCCTTTACGGATCCGTACCTTGAAGTGGGACAATTGGCCCTGGTACGCCGTTGCGATCTGGACCGGTTCTTCACCCGTGGCGCCGTGATGTTGACGACCGGGATCGTCGGCGTGGAAAAAGGCACCACCGGCGATTTGTTTGTCCAGCAGGAATTTCCCCATGCCAAACGGGTGAGTTATGCGTCGTCCCGGGAGGCCGTGAAAGCGCTGATTGCTGCCCGGATTGACCTTTTCGTTCACGACGCGCCCGTAGTCTGGTGGCTGGCGGCGGAGCATGAATCCGAAGGCATCGCCGCAGTCAATGTTCCGCTGACCACCGAGAATCTTGCCTGGGGCGTGCGGGAAGAGGACCCGGCGCTCCTGAAAGCCGTCAACGGCATTCTGGCGCGCTGGAAGCAGGATGAGAAATTACAGGGCATGGTCAAGCGCTGGATTCCCTACGCCCGCACCCTCTGATCCGGCACGCTTTCCCAAGGTTGCTCAATTAAACGCGGCGTCGACAGTTGTTTACTTCCTGCTATTTTTTGTGGCTATAAGACAAGCAGGTGATTTACATTTCACTCGTCACCGACACGGTCTGTTTCCCGTGGGACTTGTCGGACAAATGTAGAAACAAGGAAGCTCCAACCACGGGTCGCACTGTACCACTGGAAGCTGGCGCTTCCGGCGTCCAGTGAACCCGGGCGTTGGAACCGGAGATAGATGATGGACATAATGGGAGTACCGATCTGGAAATATCTACTGGTCGTGCTGGCCATAGCTTTACTGGCCACATCCAGTATTTTCCTCTTTCATCCCATCCCCTCCGCATTCCTCGATCGATGTGTCCAGCAGTATATTGGACCGCCGTCGTTACGTATCGAGGTATTAAAACTAGAATCATCTCGGTCAGACGATCCAGGCCGGAAGAGATGCGGATGTATGAAAGCTAAAGAATTCGATAAAAAATTAGGGGTTACCCGTCAATCTGTGATTCCGCTGAAAAACCCGCCGGCCTCAGCCTACTCCGTCGTAGTAAAGTCCTTGGCTGCGAAGGCCGGGCCGCGGCCGGCTACAGACCTGGCCGCCATGCTATCCGTCGGCTAACGGATTGCTAAAATGCCCTGTTATTTTGATGCTGTAGCCGGGGGCGGTGACCCCGGTTCCGTTCTGCTTGAGGAACAGCGGGCTCGAACCATGGGTTAATATTCCCGGGCCAGCAAACTTTTCCGGCCCGCGGCCAGGGGGGTGATTGTGGTCACGGCTGTGATGACCAGGAGCCAGAGAGCCGCGAGGATCCATCCCCGGCGCAAGGCTTGCTCCGAAAGTTGGTCCATGGTAAACGCATGGTACAGTAAGCCGAACGGCAGAATGGCCGCAATCATGTACCCGAGGCTTAACGCCAGGTTCAGCGTGCCGCCGAAGCCGGATACGATGGCCATCGGGTTCCTTTGTTTCAAATTCAGAAATACGGCGCCCAGTCCCGTTGCCAGCCCGCATAGGGCCGCCGACGTGGCCGCCGCGATCATCAGCCCGGTCAGTTGAACGCTCCAGGCCACTTTCAGCATTGCGGCGGACACCGCCATCAGCATCAGGCTGATGACCAGCATGATAATCAGTGCCAGGGCAAATTTAATCGCCAGCACCCGTCCCATCGACATGGGGGAAAGGCCCAGGAGCCAGAACCCCTGGCCTTCCAGGCTCAACTGCGGGTAAACAAAGCGGGAGCAGAACGAGCACATGATGGCCGAAAGACTGAACATGTTAAGAAAGGCGATCAGGTTGAGCCACACCGGCGAGAGCAGGTCATAGTGCAGATTACGCAGGTTGAAGAAATACAGCCCCAGCAGACCGAAAAACAGGAAGCCCTGGGTCCACTGAACCGGGTCGCGGACCAGTAGCCGCAGGTCCTTGAAGATCAGCGCGCGGCAGTCGGGGGCCAGGAACGAGAACCGGCGTTCGAACCTGTCCAGGAGTCCGTGCCGGGAACGGTCCCGCCGGGGGCTGGTCTGGGTTTTCAGCCAGCCCGTGAAAAAACAGGCCTGGCCGATGTGCTTAAGCGCCAGCCCGACGACCAGGACGTTGGCGGTCAGGACGCCACAGAACAACAGGCCGCGCACCCACTGGTCCCGCGCCAGCGACAGGATACCCTCGGCCACCCACCAGCTGGGCCAGAACGGAAACGAGGTCAGCCGGATGCCGGGCACCAGCCGGGAGAGCAGGAACGAGATATCATTGGATTCCAGGCGGATGACGGGCCGGAACTGGATATAGGCCCAGACGGCGGCCGCCAGCAGGAAGGCGCCGGCCCAGAGCATCGGGCGGAACCGCGGGATCCAGCGCACGGCCAGGAGCGTGATCAGCATTCCGAGCTCCGAGCAGAGCACTACGAACGGCGCCGAGAGCAGCAGGGTCCAGAGAATAAACCAGAACGACAGCCGTTCGTGCATCGCGAAGGCGCCGATAAACGGAATGATGATGCAGAAAAAAGCCCAGGAAGAGATCAGGGCGGTTTCAGCCAGCTTATGGAGGATGATCTCGCCGTGCGACACTGGACGCAGGAGCAGGAAAGGTATCTCTTCGGACCGGTAGAGCGTGGTGTAGGCCGTGATGATGTTGGAAAGAATCAGCATCAGGCCGAGCCCGAAGTAAAACAAGGCGAACAGGTGGCGGATAATCAGCACCCCGATGCCGCCCATCGCGCTGAGCGAGTGAAACCCGGAATAGAACAGACCCCAAAGCCCTGCCAGCAAGCCCAGCCCGAACGCCAGGACGAACAGGATTTTAAAACGCGACTGTTCCCGGGCCAGCCGGCGCAGGTTCAAGAAAACCTGCCGGTCTTTGCAGAACAGGGCTTGCAAGGGGTTCATCGTGTTACATCAATCATTAATCGTTAAGGTAATAAATACGGACCGCCCACGAGATAACCGTTGCCCGAGAACCAGACGTACCAGCCGTTGTTATAGACCGCGGGATCAGCCTTGCCGTCGCCGTCGAAATCGCCGGCCAGCGGTACCCCCGTGACGGCGTTTAAAGGATAAGGTCCATAAGGTTGATAGCCGCCGGATGAAAACCATACCGTCCAGACACCGGCAATATACATGGCCGGGTCCGCTTTGTGATCCCCATCAAAGTCAGCGGCAACCGGGATGCCGTTACTGACGGATAGCGCATAGGGACCTTGCAGTAAGAAACCGCCGGATGAAAAGGCAGCATACCAGCCGTTGTTGTTATAAAGGGCCGGATCCGCGATACCGTCGCCATCGAAATCCGCAGCCAGTGCCAGACCCGCTTGGCCCAGAGCATAAGGACCGCCAGGCTGATAACCGGCAGTGGAGAACCAGACGGTCCAATTGCCGTTGGAAACCACGGCGGGATCGGCCTTGCCGTCCCCGTCGAAATCGCCAGCGGTAGCAAAGCCCTGTCCGCCCAGGGCATAAGGTCCCGAATAAGCATAGCCGTTGCCGGACAGCCAGGCCGACCAGGCGCCATTGGAAAATGATGCGATATCCGAGAGGCGGTCGGCATCGAAATCGGCGATAATCGGCGTGGCGCTATTCCCCTCAATCCAAATCGGCGAGGAGAAAGCCAGTTCCGGGGCGTTAGTGGTCGCCACCGGCGTGTTGGTGTTGTTGTCGCCGAATACGCGCAGGGTTGGTGCCTGGTACACTTTGACGCGGTAGTAGGACCAGGGCTCAACGTCTGCGGCAACGTAATCGAGGGTCACCGGGTCGTTGGATGATACGTTGGAAAACGCCTTTTCGTAAATGTTGGAGGCATTGTGGATGATGACTATTTTGTCAATGCCGGCAGTGTCGCCCTTGGCGGTAATGTGCAACATACAGGGAAGCGCAGCGCCCTGATAGGAGGCCGTTCCGCCCATGACCAGGTTGTTGGTTCCGTAAGTGGCGGAAAAGCGGAGCTGAATGCGGGCGCCGGTCGTCCCGTAGGTTCGTTTGTTGAGCAGGGCGTCAAAAATAGCGTCGCGTGATTTTTCAGCGGCGAGCACGGCCACCAGGCCGCCCGTATAGGGACCTTCCCATTCGGAGACGTTGTTGGTGATTTCTTCCACGGCGCCCGGGGTACCCTTGTGATTGTCGGTGGAGCCGGTGATGCCCAGTTTATAACCGGCATCATGATTGCCCTGGGTCCAGCGCATCAAGGCGGCATCCACGGATTTGTCGACCTGGAATTGATAGACCGGATATTCACAACCGGCTGTTTCTGAATTTCCGTGGGCGGAGAAGATTTCCACGGCCGGCTGCTGCGCGGCGTTGACCTGATCCCAATCGGTGGACATGTCAATAGTGGATTCCTCCTCGTGAGTGGAGGCGCCTTTGGCCGGATGATGCGGGATCGTGATGTAATCATATCCGTCCAGTGCGGCCCAGAGTGCGGCCGCATTGGAGGCGCTGTGCGGGCCTTCGAAAGGAATCGGATAAGCCGGGGAGCCGCTCACCGTGCGGAAGATGACGCATTTATGGCCGTAGCCCGTGGCGGTATCGGTCACGTTCTTGGAATTCGTATATTCAAAACCGAGAAGGACCACGAAATTTGGCGAATCATTTTTCTGATTACAGATGATTTTTGTTTGAAGCCAGTCGGTGACCTGCATCAATTCCGCATGGTCGGTTACCGCCGCAAAATCCAGGCCGGCATTGTATCGCGCGTAATCCAGGGCAACATTGGGCGGACAATTGCTGTAGCCATGGAGGGGGACGTCAAAGGAATAGGATGAATGACAATGCATGTCACCCCAGAAAATGGAATAATCATCGGCCGGATAGGACCAGCCGCTGGAACTGTTCAAAGCCATTAGCACGGTCATCATGACTTCGAAACGATTGAATGACATGGCATCCTCCTCTGGGTATCAATAAGGACCTATTATTGAAAAACGGGCGGGTCGGGCTGGGTTAAGAACAAGAATATATCCTCCAATTGACCCTGGACGGAACTTTGGGTCTTTAATTCGTTCAAAGTGCCCAGCGCCACGAGCCGGCCGTCGGCAATGATACCGATGCGGTCGGCCAGGTGCTCCGCCAGCGCCAGGATGTGGGTGGTGAAGAATATGGTCATGCCCTCCCTGGCTTTCCGCCGGAGCAGGTCACGGATGAGCCGGATGCTGAAGGGGTCCAGGCCGACAAACGGTTCATCCACGAACAGTACTTTCGGTTCATGCAGAAATGTCACGGCGTAAATCACCCGTTGGCGGAAGCCGTGGGACAGATCCTTAATCAGGCAGTGAGCGTAATCGTTTAAACCGAACAGGCGGAACGCCGATTCCCGTTCCGCCAGAACCCGATCGCGCGGAATCCGGTACAGGTCGCCGATGAATGCGAAAAATTCCGAGGGCGTCAGCCGCTCGTACAGAAAGGGCGAATCCGGGATATAGCCGATCAACGGTCGGGTCGCCGCGAGCCGGCGCTGGAGATCCAGACCGGCGAGCCGGATCTGTCCCGATGTCGGCCGCAGGAGCCCGCACAAGAGCTTGATCGTCGTGGTCTTGCCGGCGCCGTTCGGGCCCAGGAAACAGAAAAGTTCACCCCGGAGAATGGACAGGGAAAGATCCTTAACCGCTTCGACCGGTCCGAACGATTTCGATACATGTTCCAATTCGATCATGGTTATTCTTCCGCCACTATATCCACCCGGGCCCGGCCGAGCAAGCCCAGCAATTTGATCTGGTCCGCCAGTTCACCCGTCATCAGGGAAATATGGGTGGCATCCACGGTCACCTGGCCCAAGGTGGGATCCATTTCCACCCAGGCGCCGACATATACCGAGGGCCAGGCATGGTAATAAAAGGCTCCTTCCGGCCGGCCGGGCATTTCAGCGTAAACCAGGCCTACGTGGATGCGGGCGGGCAGGCCGGCCGCACGGGCCAGCGCCACGAATAAATAAGTGTGCTCGTTGCAGTCGCCTTCCATTTTCTGCAGAACGTCCAGGGCCGATGGCAGGCTGATCGCCGACTGCTTTTTAACGTTGCGATAGACCCAGGCGTAAATCGCCGTGGCGGCGTCCCAGCTGTCGGTCCGATTGCCGATGACGGTTTTGGCCTGACGCACCAGGTCGGGGTGTCCGGACTGGATGAACGCCGATGGATTCAGCCAGGGGCGATATTCGCCGGGAACTGGGCCCAGCGGCTGACGATGGACGGGTGGAAGTTGGGCAAGGAGCGTTACGTGGAGGCTGTTCGTTCCCTGGAGGTCGATCTTCTGGCGGGGGCCGGCCATTGCTTGCGGGTCAAGCCCCGCTCCGTAAAGGACGAGTTGAATTTTGCGGCAATCGCGGGGATTGGCGAGAAATCCACGGCAGGGAACGGCCAGGGAAAGCAACATGTCTTCAGCCTGGGCGGCGTCCTGTTTGAAGGCCATGGCTTTCTCGGGCGAGCAGGCTTGAAGCGTCCAGCCGAATGGCGTTTCCTGCCGGAGGATGCGTCCTTCGGCGTCGATCCAGGACAGCGTTTCCAGTCCCTGGTAGACGAGCTTCAGAACCGTGGTTTCCCGGTCCTGGCCGTCAAGCTGGAACGGTTCCCGGCGCAGGGCCTGGACGCTGAGGTCGGAGGTTGTCATCGACAGGGGATCGAACGTCCGCAGTTGGAGCGACTGTCCCGGCTGAAGTCGGCGCATGGCCATTTCCGTCATGGGGGAATACAGGATGACATCATCGGGGATCGTTAGCTGGAGCGTTTGTTCTCCGCCGGCCGTGCGCACCCGGGCGCGGAATGCGGCGGCGCCGCTCCGTTCGCCGTCGAGGCGGGTGGTATAGACCGAGGAATTCATTACCGCGAAAAATTTCTGAAGGCGATACCGGGCGTCCAGCGTGGCGCCGGCAGAGACCTTGACCCACTGGGTCAGGCCCATCATCTTCAGGTTCAGGAACGTGACGTTGTTGACCATGTACGACTCCTCGGGCGACTCCACGCGGCTGTCCACCCACGTGTGGCTGTAGCCGATGGGTGTTTCCTTGAAAAGCACCTGCATCCAGGAATCGACGATGAATGGTCCATCCTGCAGCAGGGCCTGATATCCGAAGCCGGGTGTGGAAAACCATTCCGGGAAGGCCTCGTAGCGGACCAGCCACCCGGTCATGACCAGCCAGAAAATGACGATGGCAATGGAACGGAGCTTCATTCTTTGGCCGCCTGGACATAGGTGGTTGATGCCAGAAAGTGGGCGTTGGGATTCCTGGCCATAATCCGGCGGTCAAGAGGACGGATAGCGGCGCTGAACAGACGAAGCCCCCCCTTGACCCCGGACCGAAGCCACCGATAGGGCAGGAAGTCGCATCCGCTCGTGATAAGTTCGGTCAGTGCGAAAACGGGTCCGACACATACTCCCGAGGAAACCAGGTTGAAGCCGGCGCGGAGGAAAAGCTGTTGATGTCCGATCAGGGTGAAGTTCTGATAGTGATTGGGGAATCCATGAAACCATTGCAGGAAAGGAGTGGCGGAGAACAGTCGGCTTCCGGGTTTCAGGGTTCGATGCATCTCCCTGACCGCTTTGTCCGGGAACTCGAGATGCTCGATAACCGCTTCACAGTAGATCGCATCCACGGCATTGTCGGCATAAGGGAGAGCATAGACGTCGCCCACCACGTCCACATTTGGGAAGAGATCGATATTCAGATTGACCAGATTGGAATGAACGCGAGTTGGGCCTCCGCCGACGGACAGGCAGAGAGCTTCAAGCGGTTGGGTCCCGACGGTTTCCTGAAAGGCCTCGTTGGCTAGGGGGTTCCGGTGATCTCCGCCTAACGAGGTAAATCTGGCGAAGCCGGATTTGGGCTTGCCGGGATTGTTATGGCCGGAATATTCGCGTTGCATCCAGCCGTTAAGCTGGGAAAGGTATTCGGTTTGCCGATCCGGGTTGACCAATATCGGAACCCCTTGAATTAATGGGTAAACAAAACGCCCGTCCAGGCTGCGCAGCCGGTTATCTTCGATTACCAGCCGCTGGCGCGTGACGGGGCAAACAAGACGTCCGTCCGCAATCTGTTTTTTGACGTTCAGCATGGATCTGCTCTCATGGACGATACTGCTAAGCCCATTGATGGACCCTTTCCCGTAAAGATACACGTTTTTGCGATGATGTTTTTATTTCCGCCAGGCCGCCACCACGGACTGGCGGATGCGCCGCGCCGGGATCACGCGTGCTCCGTTTGAGTTGCGGGCAAAAGCCTGCCTTAAGAATTTTCGCCAAGGATTGCTGCGCCGTTTGTCTTGCGGGGCAAGCGGTGATGATCAGGATGCGCCGGAGCGCAGGTCGGCGGACAGCTTGCTCAGGAAGACGATATGTTTCCATTCCTCTTGAATGATGGCGTCGAGCTTTGCCTGGCCCAGCGCCGGCGGCACCAGTGGCTTCATGCCGGTGTAAAAGACAATGGAGTCCTTTTCCATGCGGGTGGCTATGCCGAGGATGTGTTCCAGCGAATCATTGCCGCTGAGAAGCGTCGTGGGGTCCTGATCCACGTTGAATACGCGGCGGTCGGCCATGGCTTTCAGGTATAGCGTGCTCTCATCAGCGGGATCATAGGTTAGCGGTTCCGATGCGCGGGCATCCAGTTGCCGGCGCATACCGGTGAAAATGGCCAGGTGACCATCCTCCTGCTCGGCAAGGGTCAATAGCAGGCGATCGGATTTGGGGTTAAGTTTGGCCGCCGCGCGATAGAATGCACTTCCATTGCGTTCGATCTGCTCGGCCATCTCAAGGATTTCTGCGGCGGTGAATTGGATTGCCATTCTGTGCCTTGGTAAATAATCCAGGCTAGAACATATAGGCGATCTTGAGGCCGCCGTGGCCTTCCTCGGCTGTATTGACGGACGTGCCGCCGTAGGCCGTGAAACGCAGATATTCATGCGGGGCGTAGCTCATGCCGCCGTTGAAAAAAGCGGGGATACCGCTGTACACATCATTTTCCGGTTCCTGGCTGATCTTGACTTCCGCCAGGACCGAGAATATATCGCTCAAGTCCCAGATAAAGCAGGCCGCGCCGGAGAAGGCGCCGTTTTCCCCGTTGTTGACGTCATAGCGGCCGTCAAGGATGTAATGATACACATCGTTGACGGTCGTGCCAACAGCCACGCCGAAGATGGCGTCAACCTCGCCCTGGCTGTAACCAAAAATAGTGTCGGATTTTTGGATGGGCGCCATGTCCGTGTCTTTTCCGGTGGGGAAACTCACTTCAGCATAGGGAATAACCCAGGGGTACTTATAGGTGTATTCATAGGCGAGCAACTCGGCGCCAATGGTGACATCCTTGAAATTATTAATCTTGCCGAGAACGTCGGACTTGATGAAACTGTAGGGCACGGTGCCGTACAGCGTCAGGTTTTCATAAGCCCCGAAACGCACACTGGGAGTGATTGTATAGTCACTGCGTTTTAATTTAAGTCCTGAAATATTCCGGGACTCGTCGTAGCGCGTGTAACTGCCCAGCAAATCGAATTCAAAGGAATGCAACTCCGGAATTTTATTCTCTTTAACGAAGAGAGGCCGGATGGACTCCGATTGCGCGTAGCCCATGGCTGCCGCCAGTAATAACGCCGTGACCAGGATAACATGCCTTGATGTCATAAGAATCTCCTTCAGAAGAATATCGTTTTAAAGTAATCTACTAGCCAATGCTCAGAAAAGCAACAAGAAAAAGATCATTTTTTCAGGGAGGCAAATGGGATGCTATTTTCAGCTTATCGATTGCGATTTGACGTTATTTATTATTTCAAGGACTGGTCCTTCGGCAGATTGCGGCAGAATACATATTGACTCTTTCCTGTGGAACTCCTAGAAGCTGTTTATCCAGGACGAAAGACCGGCGCAAGCCGCCCGTATTTCCTGCATGAGCGTCACCATGAAACAAAATCACATGACCAAGGGGGTGGTGCTAATGGTTTTTTCGAGCGTCGTTTTTTGTGCCATGTCGATGCTTATAAAATGTGTTCCGGGAATCGATTCCTTCAAGACCTCCCTATTCCGCATCGGGATGGCTGTTTTGGGTACGGCGGCCATATTCGGGTTCATGCAACTGCGGTTTGTTAATGGCCGTCTTCTGTTCCTGCGCGGCCTGTTTGGCGGCCTGGGGGTGTTCCTGTTCTTCCTGTCCATTGCCAAGCTCGGCATTGCCAAGGGAACGGTCATTTCGTATTCGTACCCCATTTTTGCGTCGGTGTTGGGCATGACTCTCCCCGTCTTCAACTTTCTTGTCGGGATCCTCGTGTTTCATGAGCCCATGCCCCCGCGGGCGGTTGTTGGATCGATCATTGTCATCGCTTCCTGTATGCTGATCATTATGATTGAAAATCGTTCGGAACCTGTCATTCCCAAGATTCGTTGAAAATATCGGTGGTTGGCGCATTCATTATTGTTGCATTTGATAAAAGGTTTTTTTATGGTTCTTGCCAGGGCGACCCTGCGGCATTAGGGTGTTGTTTAACGAGTCCTTGGCTGCGGCGGATTATGGATCGCAAACCCTCAAAGAAAATGGATGTTATGAAAGCAATCGTGCTCGCTTATCACAATATGGGTTGCGCCGGTATTGAAGCCTTGCTTCGGCACGGCGTCGAGATTCAGGCCGTGTTCACGCACAAGGATGATCCGCGGGAATCCATCTGGTTCCGGTCCGTGGCGGAACTGGCGGCGTTGCGCGGCATCCCGGTGTATGCCCCGGATGACATCAATCATCCGCTCTGGCGGGACAAGATTCGGAAGCTCAAGCCGGATGTCCTCTTTTCCTTTTATTACCGCCAGATGGTCAGGCCGGCGCTCCTGGATATTCCCGCGAAGGGATGCCTGAATCTCCACGGTTCGCTCCTGCCGAAATATCGCGGGCGTTGTCCCGTGAATTGGGTGCTGGTGAACGGCGAAAAAGAAACCGGCGTGACCCTCCATTACATGACCCCGAAACCGGATGACGGCGATATCGTGGCGCAGGTTAAAGTGACGATTGCCGCCGCGGACACGGCCCTGACGCTTTTTGACAAAATGACGGAAGCCGCCTCCCGCCTGCTGGATAACGCGTTGCCGCAACTAATCGCCGGCAAAGCGCCGCGGACCAAGCAGGATCACAGTCAAGCCACGTATTTTGTCGGACGCAAGCCGGCGGACGGCGAGATTGACTGGTCCCGAAGCGCTGGCGAGATTTACAACCTGGTGCGGGCCGTGACCCGGCCTTATCCGGGCGCCTTTACCCGGGTTGGCGACCGGAAACTGATTGTCTGGTCCGTTTCCGCTGAAAAACGCCGCGGTAAAGCGGCGCCTGGAACCGTGCTGGCTTCCCGTCCCCTGACCGTGGCCTGCGGGAAAGGCGCCTTGCGGGTGGAACAGGCCCAACCGGAGGAGGATGTGGTGATGACCGGCGAGCAGGCGACGGAGGCCATGGGCTTGGTCAAGGGTATGCGGCTGGGCGCGCGGCCGCGCCGGCCTGCCGCGTCGGCGCGCAAGAAGTCGGTGCTGATCCTGGGCGTCAACGGATTCATCGGCAATGCCTTGAGCGAACGGCTCCTGGACAGCGGCGCCTATACGGTCCATGGCATGGATTTGCAGTCCGATAAAATCACCCGCCTGTTGAGCCGGCCCGATTTCTTTTTTGACGAGGGGGACATTTCCATCCATCGCGAGTGGATCGAATACCACGTGCGCAAGTGCGACATTATTCTGCCCCTGGTGGCCATCGCTACCCCGATCGAGTATACCCGGAACCCCCTGCGGGTCTTCAGCCTGGATTTCGAGGAAAACCTGCGCGTGGTCCGGTATTGCGCCAAGTACGGCAAGCGGATCATTTTCCCGTCCACTTCCGAGGTATATGGCATGTGTGACGACAAGGAGTTTGACGAGGACAACTCCCGCCTGATTGTGGGCCCCATCCGGATGGAGCGTTGGATTTATTCCTGTTCCAAGCAATTACTTGACCGGGTGATCTGGGCGTACGGCCGGCACGAAGGGCTCCCGTTCAGCCTGTTCCGTCCGTTCAACTGGATCGGGCCGCGGCTCGACAGTCTGACTTCCGCCCGGATTGGCAGTTCTCGGGCGATCACCCAGCTGATCCTCAACCTGGTCGAGGGCAGTCCCATCCGGCTCATTGACGGTGGGGAGCAGAAGCGTTGTTTCACTGACGTGAAAGACGGAATCGAGTGCCTCTTCCGGATAATTGAAAACCCCGGCGGCGTGTGCAACAGGGAGATTTTCAATATTGGTAATCCGGATAATGAGGCCAGCATCAAAGAACTGGCCCGAATTTTATTCGATAAGTTCGAGCGCCATCCCTTGCGGTCCCGGTTCCCGCCATTTGCAGGCTTCCAGGAAATGGAAAGCAACCGTTACTACGGTCAGGGATATCAGGACGTGGCGCACCGCAAACCCAGCATTCGGAAGGCCCGGAAGCTCCTGGGTTGGAATCCGTCCATTGTCCTCGAACAGTCCGTGAGTGAGACCCTTGATTTCTTCCTCAAGGAAGCCGTGGAATCCGGCGAGTTCGACGTTTCCGACACCTGAGCGGTAGCCGGATTCAGGGGATTGCCACAGAGATCCTTGTGCGGCCGAAGGCCGCACCCCAAGGCTAGGTCGAACCGTCCGCGGTGAGCCATCCGGAAAAGGAACGGCTCGGCAGGGACGCCTTGCCTTACCATAAAGATACACGCAAAAACGTGTATCTTTATTGGAAAGCGTCCAACGATCAGGGCAGGGGATAGACGGTTTTTTGGTGGGCGGAAAAGCGGACGGCCTGCGTATACCCGGCCTCCCGGGCCAGTTTCAGCGACTCCTCGAAACGGTCGCCGACTTCCTCCGGCTTATGGGCGTCCGAACCGAAGCAGATGGGAATGTCCCGTTCCCGCGCCAACGCCAATAGCATTGCCGAAGGATAGATTTCCCGTACTGGTTTGCGCAGGCCGGAAGTGTTGATTTCAATGGCCAGGCCGGCCTGGGCTATGCGGTCCAGAGCTGGGTGAGCCATGTCCCGGATGGCGTGCTCGGGCGGGCGATATCCGAATTTCTTGGGCAAATCCAGGTGACCGATGACGTCTATCAGCCGGCTTTCCGCGAATCGGCCCAGGAGTTCGAAGTACTTTTGCCAGGCGCCCGTTACGTCCACGGTGTCCCAAACCTGGCGCTCTTCCGGATTGTCGAAACCCCAGGTTCCCAAGTAGTGAATTGAGCCGATTACCAGATCCAGCGGTTGGTTGGAAAGAGAAGGGCGGAGAAATCGTTCACAGCCTTCATAATAATCGGCTTCGACACCGAATAAAACCTGGGGCGGTTCCACCGTCTGTTGGTCAAGAATAAGATTGCGGTAAGTCGGCCACTCCTCCATGGACATCCGGCATCGGGGATCATAGCCGTCGGGATTGGGAACATGATCGGTAAAGGCGATTTCGGGGATGCCCAGCCGGCGTGCCTGGGTTTTGAATTCCGCGGGATTGCCCTCGGCGTGACGGCAGAGCGGAGTGTGAATATGATAGTCAGGCACCATGATGAATTTTGCGCCCGGCGAAAAATTCATTTAATTGATATGCCGCTTTCCGCCTTTGCGGGCGATCAGGCGGGCCATGTTGACGTGCAGGTATTCTTCCGCCCAGGTCAGCGGCGTGTTGCCCTCATTGTCACGCGTGTTGATGTCCGCGCCGTGCTTGAGGAGCGGCTTGAGTCCTTCGGTATGTCCGCAGAAGGCGGCCCAGTGGATCGGAGTCATACCCTGATCATAGGTGCGGGCGTTCAGGTTAGCGCCGTAGTCGAGCAGGAGGGTGATGATATTGTCATGGCCGTAGGTCGTGGCCAGGTGGAGCGGGGTTAAGCCGTGGATATCTGCGGTGTTGATTTCCGCGTTGTGCTTAAGGAGTAGCACCACCATTTCCTGATGCCCTTTGTAGGCCGCCCAGTGCAGAGGGGTCATTCCCAGGTGGTCGCGGGCGTTGATGTCGGCTTTCTTGGCAATGAGAAATTGGGCCATTTCCTTGCGATTGCTGCCGGCGGCAATATGCAGCGCGGTCTGACCGTCATTACCTTCAATGGTGTTGACGGAGATGCCGCTCGCAATGTAATTGGAGACAGCCGGCAGATTGTTGTGAACGATTGCCTCCTCTAAAATCATCTCGTTTCCAAAGCCGGCCGTGATGAACGTCAGCACTCCCAACCCCGTTGCCAGCAAGATCGCGTGTTTCATAACCATCTCCTTGATGCGGTGTTCTGAGTTTCGAGGGTTTTATACCAGTCAATGTTACAGACTTTAACCCGTCTTCTACAGTTATCGGGGCTTTATTTCTTTAAATCGCCGAATTTTCTAATGATTCATAGGGATGGGTTTTACCGAGTTTGAAATGTGTTGGCAATAAATTGATGCGGAGATGTTTTTCGATTGCATGGAAGC
>JAHIJO010000002.1 GCA_018898455.1 Verrucomicrobiota bacterium
CGGGAGTGTTTACGACTCCGAATTCTATAAGATCCAAACAAAAAGCCTCTTTTATGCCAAGGAATGCTCCGGGGGCAGCGTATTTCAAAACAATCATATCCACGATGTCAAGGTGGGCAGCCTGTTGGGCTTTTATGGCTCTACATGGACGAACCCCGTGATTTTCCGAGACAATGTGATTGAGAATTCAGCCATAGATCGGATTTGTTATTGGCGGGCCAACCAGTACCAGAGCGGGGTCAGTCTTATCTCCCAGTTTTATAACAACACCATAAGAAATTGCGGCACGTCATCGTTGGCCTTTCACTCCGGAGGGCGGAATTGCAGGATCTGGAACAATAAAGTATATTCTTCCACGTTGAATTTCACGGCGGACTATAATAGGGGCCAGGCTGGCGGCAGTAGATATCGTCCCGGAGATTCTGCAGGGTCGATAATGTACGACATGGAACTTGACAAGATTCACATCCGCGACTTGGACCAGCCGGCGGACCAGTCCAAGCGCGGCAAGATGTTTCCCTTCGTTAATGTGAAGCACAATTCGGTGACCGTGGACATGCCCGACGACGAGTTCCACGACTACAAGTACCTGGACGTGAAAGTCGTGGATCGCGGCAACAACCCGGTCAAGGGCGTCACGGTTACCGTCTCGAACAATACGGACGGCGCCTATCCTCCGATCAACCTGTACCGGAAAGCCAAGATCTCCTTCACCACCGGCGCGGACGGGCACACCCCTCTGCCTTCCGAGTTGGAGGATACGGCCGCGATCCTTGACTTCTGGAAGACCGGTGCGGCGGAGAAACAGATGGCGTACACCATTACCGCCTCCTCCGGCGGGAAGACGGCTTCGGTTGCGGATGTTAATCCGGATGGGAGTTGGTATCGCTCCGATCCCAAAGTCCCCGTGAAGACGATTCTCATTCAATTGGACATCACCGTACCATAGAAGAATATAAGGGTTATATCTCGCCGTCTCAGGAGGGAACAAAGAATGGAAAGGCGCGATTTTCTCAAAACATCGGTTGCCGGCGCGGCGCTGTTGCCGGCCGGAGGAAGTAGCGGATATGCGGTTGACCGGCCGGCGCGCTTCGCCGCGAAAGGTGGCGGCGAATCCGTCGGCAATACCATTGGAGGCCTAACTCTCGCGCAGATAAGAATTTTGCGACTTGCCTTGGTATTTTTCGGGGTTCTGTCATTGACTGGTCTGGCTGCGGGGGCGGAACCTCCGATCGCGTCCGCCCCAATTTTTCACGACGATTTTTCGGGGCCAACCTCTGTCATGGGCAAAATCGTCGATGGTGCGCTTGTGGGCGAGGGAAAGTCGCAGCAGATTGAGGATAATTCCGCCGGCGATGAGTTCACCTTCGAGTACAGGTTCAACGGCGCGCCGAGTTTCATTCCCAAGGGTGGGGCCGACGGAACCATACGGGCGGAGCATGACAGTTACTGGCTGAACAAGGCCGGCGACTCGCACCGCTGGGCCGGAATCACCGACATGCGACTGCTCAACGAGACCTTGTACTATTCAAACGTGGGTATCAGACCCGACGCCAAGTGGCATACCGTGCGCTTCGTCAAGGAGAGGACCAACGACAAGGTAACGGTCTATTACGACAACAAGGTGATACCCTTCGGCGTATGGTACACGAGGCCCTGCGGCCGGCTCAAGAGCGTAGCCTTTGGCGGCAACGGCGGGCGGTTCGACGACATAACCGTCTGGACGACCGCGATACACATGCCTAAAAAGGCCTCCTACGATCCCAAGACCAAAACGATTGCCCTTGAAGGCAAAGGCCACACGCTCGCAAGTCTGGCCAAGGACATCGCCCAGGCGGACGTGTTCCAATATGACCCCGGCAAGGCCACGGCTATCTGCCAGGTGAACATCAGGATCGAAGGCGCCGCCGAACTCATTCTCGCCAAGGAAACTCTCCTGATGGCCGGCGGCACGAAATTCAGAATCGACAACGCCGGCGAGATACACCTGCGAGGCTCGAAGCTGGCGGCGGCGGAAGGCGCGTTTGATTTCTACGCGGACTGGACGGCCATCATCGAGATCCAGGACAGCGCCATCGAAGGCGTGGGGAATCTGACCGCCTATCCCAGATATGGTTTTTTGAAGAATTCGAAGCTGACCAATATCGGAAAGATGACCACAGCCCTTGCCGTGCAGCCGGCCTATTTCAATGTGGAAGGTCTGGCGTTCGAAGGCGGAGA
This sequence comes from Verrucomicrobiota bacterium, assembly GCA_018898455.1. GTDB lineage: Bacteria > Verrucomicrobiota > Kiritimatiellia > JAAZAB01 > JAAZAB01 > JAHIJO01. The sequence goes on from JAHIJO010000002.1 coordinate 2,221, forward strand.
CATCACCTTCGGCAACTGGTGGGGAGATTACGAATTCTTTCACAACTTCATGCCCGGCAATTATCTGGTCAATAGCACCTTCAAGCTTGGTCAGGGCAAGCTCATAGCGGCCAATAACTATGTCGTTTCGCTGCTCAACTGCCGGTGGGACGACAAGTCCTCGCCCGAGAGGCTTGCGTTCGGCCGGAAGATACATACAATTCCTTCGCCGGATGAGGACATGTTCATGGTCAGGTACTACCTGGACGTGAAGGTTGTTGACGAGAATGGCAATCCTGTGCCTGAAGCGGTTGTCGAGGTTGTCAATGAGGCCGCTACGCCCCAGGACAAGCAGTTGCGCGATCTTAATATGACTACGATGTGGCCATGGCTCAAATGGCCGGGCAAGGATGAAAAAGGAAAAGACGGTCCCTCGTGGAAAGCGCGGGAGCTCTATTACTGGTGTGCCACCCCCGTGGTGATGAACGCCGAGCGCGCCCGACACGAGGCCCAGATGAGGCACGGCAAATACTGGCTCTATACCTTCGGACAACCCGTGAACTCCGCGAAGACCGCGGCCAACGGCCACACGTCGCTGCCGACCGAAGATCCCCAGTCCACCCTTGTGGTTACTGATTATCGCAAGACCAACGGCCAGGGAATCAAGGAATACAAATACACTATCAAGGTCAAAACGCCCTCGGGCAAGGAAGCGGTGGTAAGCGGCGTCGATCCCGATAATACATGGTACAGGCAAGACCCGGGCAGGCCTCAGAACACCATTACGGTTAAAGTAAAATAGAACGTAAGCGTTCACTCCCGGGTAGTGTATTAGAGGATGATGGGATGGGAAAAATAGGGATGGGGCTGGACAGTCGAAGTTGTGATTGGGAAGTTCGAGTTCGTTCCCGCGCAAGGTGAGGCAATGGTGGCCGCTGGAACCTTTCCGAAGGAGAAAAGATGCGCTCAATGAACGGAAAAGAGATGGTAATTGCTGCGCTTGATGGCAAGCCGTGTGATCGGGTGCCGGTCTGTCCGTACTTGGCTGGGGAATATCTGTACGCGCGGGCCGGCGATTTGAAGATTGCCGGCGCTGACCCGGAGATCGTCCGGGCAGCGGCTCACGTCGCAGTTTATAGCCGGCACGATGTCGATTGGGTTCAGATATTCGGTGTGCGCGGTGCGCCGAGAGGGCTCCCGAAGGTCGTGGCGGCGGGGTCCGTCGGCAGGGATGCGGCCTGCGCCGAAACCCTGGTCCCCGTCCGGTCCTCCGAGGACCTTCTCGCGGGAGGGGAGCTTGATGCTCTCGCCTACGTGGCGGACAAACTTGGTTCCAGCCGGTTTGTTGCCTACGGCATGCCCGGTCCCTTCGGCTCGATGTTTCCGCTCCTGGGTTTCGAGACTATGCTGGTCATGCTCCGCGAAAACCCGGAAGCCGTCAGACACCTTCTTGACAGGATCGTGGAGCGCGGTAAGAACATATGCAAGGCGGCACGTTGCGTGGGCGCCGATGGGATCTGGTTGGAGGAGATATTCGCCTCCGCCGATACCATCTCTCCGGCTGACTATCAAGAGTTCGCGTTCCCGTGTGAGAAGTCATTGATCGAGGCCGCGGCGGCGGAGGGACTGAAGGTAATGCTGTATTTCTGCGGAGACGTCGTGCCGCGGCTGGGCCGTCTGCGCTCCCTCCAGATAGCCGCCTTGGCGGTCGAAGAGAGTAAGAAAAAGTTCGTCGTGGATATCGGCGCCGTGCGCGAGTCCGTCGGGCCGGGCGTTTGTCTTTTCGGCAACGCGGATGTGATGCTGTTGTTGAAGGACGATCCTGCCGATCTGGAACGAGAGATCGCGCGGCAGATATCTGCGGCAGGCCCCGCGAGATTCATCGTGGGCGTTGGAAGCCCGGTGCCGCCGCAGACCGCACCCGAAGCGATTGACGGGTTCGTAGAAACGGCCAGGCGGCTAGGAAATATGGAGCGCGTCTCCCGATGCTAAGAGCCGCCTGTGGCAGGATTCGAATAACTCCCCCCGCCGGCGTGGCGATGGGCGGTTACGGGGCGCGGAAGGCGCCCGCGGCGGGCGTGCATGACGACCTGTGGATGACGGGGTATCTCTTGGAGTCGGCATCTTCCGGGTTGCTTTATCTGGTCGTTTTCGATCTCTTGGGACTCGCGAACCGCGACGCGGCGGCGGTGAAGGCGGCGATACTCGGTAAGGTCGGTATCCCGCCGGAGAGAGTCATGGTTGCTTCGACGCAGACCCACTCCGGACCGGACACGCTGTTCGACATGGAAGAGAGCGGACAGATCGCCCAATACGTGGCGGGGCTTTCCACCAAGGCCGCGGCGCTGGCTGCTGATTTGTCGGATCGTCTGGCGCCGGCCGCCATCGGGGCCGGGTCCGTCAGGGTGCCGGGGCATTGCATCAACCGGGTCGATTCCAACGGGCCGTTCGATGATACGGTCGGCGTCGTCAGAATAGACACGGCTTCCGGCGATCCGATGGGAGTCCTGATCGACTATGCGTGCCACCCGACCGTTCTAGGCGCGGAGAACCTCCTGGTCAGCAGGGATTACTGCGGCTGCGTTTGCGATACGGTGGCTGTGGGATTGGGTGGGCGGGTGGTGGTCGGTTTCGCTCACGGTGCCGCCGGAAACATCAATCCTGCCACTCGCGGCGGTTATGCAGAAGCGGAGCGCATGGGCAGTGCCCTTGGCGCCGGCGTCATGAGGGTTTTCGGAGAGATCACCGTCAGTCCGGAGGCCCCGTTGGGAAGCGTTCTCGCGAGGACGACTCTGCCCTTGCGTGCCATTCCGGATATCGGGCCCGAACGGGCCAGGAACGAATGGAATGCAGCGGTCGAACGATACGAGCGCCTGGTCGCGGAGAACGCCCCGCGCCGGGATTGCGATTTGGCGCACGTGGAATTCGAGTATGCGCGGGAAGCCTATTATATCGCCCGGGACTACGGCAAGTTGAATTCCTTGGAGGCGGAATTGCAGGCGTTTGTGCTCGGTGACTGCGCGCTCGTCGGATTTCCGGGCGAGCTTTTTATCGAGACGGCTTTGGCGGTCAGGGCTTCCTCGCCGTTTGCGCACACCTTCGTCAGCGATATCACCAACGGTTTTGTGGGCTATGTTCCCCCGCGGCAATACCTGCGGCCCGGCGTATACGAAGCCAGGCTTGCCCGGTGGAGTTTGCTGGCTGAACAGGCGGAAGACATCGTTAGAACCGAGTTGATTTCCATGCTCGCCAGCCTCTCTCACCGCCTGGCATCAAGGCATTGACGTGCGCATTTGCGTAGGTTACAGTCGCGGGCATGTGTTTTTACCGCAAAGTCTCAGCCTTGCCTTCCATGGCGTGTTTGCAGGTTTTTACATGACGCAACGCATTTTCGAATAGGCTCTAAATAGAGATTGCCCTGTGAAGGGTATGCGGGGCAATGGGAGTTGGTTGGGAACAGTTATCTTTGGTTGGGCGGATTCAGAAAGGAGCGAATGCTATGCAGTGGGAACATCTGACATCTATGGAATTCAAAAAGGCAGTTGGGCGGGCGCGCGTTTGCCTTCTCGTTGCGGGGGTAATTGAAAAGCACGGCGATCATCTGCCTCTAGGAACGGACTTCCTGATCGGGCACAAGATCGCCTGTTTGGCCGCGGAAAAGGAACCCGCCGTGGTGTGGCCGCCGTTTTACTTCGGGCAAATCTATGAGGCATCTTGTTTCCCGGGCACCATCACCCTGAAGCCAACACTGCTCCTGGAGTTGTTTCAGGAAGTTTTTGATGCCATCGGCCGAAATGGCTTCAAGAAAATCATTGTTTATAACGCCCATGGCGGCAACGGCCATCTTCTGCCGTTCCTGGCCCAGTGCGGTCTATGGGAACGGAAGCGCTACAGCCTTTATCTCCCCCCTCTGATGTTTCTTACCGCCGACCGGAAGAAGACCTGGCAAGAGACGTGCGAGACCAAACTCCATGGCCACGCGTGCGAGTGTGAGACCAGCATCTCCCTGGCCAACCATCCTGACCTTGTGAAGATGGACCGGGTGCCGAAAACCGCAGCCACCGCGATGAATCGGATGAAAGACCTTGGTTCGACCTTTACCGGAGTTCGCTGGTATAGCGACTATCCGGATCACTATGCCGGCGATGCAAAATGCGCGACTAAGGAGAAAGGGCTCATTTTGCGCGACCTGCTTGTGGATTCACTGGCGGAGTACATTGCCGACGTGAAAGCCGATCGGGTTGTTCCTCAATTGGAGGCTGATTTTTTCAGGAAGTCGGCAGGAATAACGAGGCCTCGCCGAGCCAGGGGCAAAAGTGCCTTATCGCGGTGAAACCGTGATAAAAAAACGAAAAAGCGCGATAGCGACATCGGCAATTGGACATTGGATATTGACATCAACTGGAGGAACGCAATCGACTTCAGGACATGACCCGGGGAATTATTGACTGGGTTGCGGGCACAAGTTCGCGTTGGGAAGTATGTGGGCTCGATCCCTCGTAGGGTGATGCTTGGCATGAAGTAAGAAAGGAGCAAAATTGCCCGCCCCGCGGCGGGTCGGGATTTAATGGATTTAAATTAAAATAAAACCATAGCCGGTATAAAACCGGCTCTACCGGCATCATGCATCAGGAGGTGGAGCAGGCTTTACGCCTGCTTTTTTCAAGGGAGGAGATTTAGACATGTTGCGCATTGGACTGATTGGTTGTGGCAAGCACGCCCAATGGGTTGTTGTTTCGGCCATTGAGGCCGCGGAGGGTGCGGAACTCGTGGCGGTCGCCGATATCGTTGCCGCCAACCTCGCTGCGATCAAGCAGGAGGGGGTGGCCCGGTATGGCGACTATCGGGATATGCTTGACAAGGAGCGCGGCAAGCTCGATGCGGCGTATATCTGTACGCCGTGCGAGGTGCATTGCGAGGCCACGGTAGCCGCCCTCGATGCCGGGCTCCACGTCCTTACCGAGAAACCGATGGCCATGAGCGAGGACGAATGCCGACGCATGATCGACGCGGCTAACCGCAACGAGCGATTCCTGGCCGTTGATTTCGAGGTGCGGTTTGAATCCGGCTGGCGCCAGGTGCGCCAATGGGTCGAGGAGGGCCGGCTGGGGGCGGTTCGCGCCATTCATATCAATTCCATGTGGGACGGGCACAAAAGTTTTGGCGATCTTGCCCGGCGCCGAGCCGGTTTCCTCGACCGAAACGGCTGCCTCGACTGCGGTGTACATATGCTGGATATAGCCCGATTTGTCACCTGTGGCGGCGAGTGGCGTACAGTCCACGCGCTCGGCGCGTGGTTTGGCGAGGAAGTGCGCTTTTCGCCCCACATCGCCATTCTGGCCGAACTCGATCCGGGCATCATCGTGACCCTGGGGGAGAGCTTTGCCTTCACCGCCTACATCGAACCGAGGCTTGAGCACGAAAGTTTTGCGTTGGTCGGCCAGAAGGGCGTCGTAGTTCGCGAACAGGCCCAGGACGGAGGGCCGGTCTTCCGACTCGTCAGCGAGTCGCTGACGACGTGTGTTCCCGTCAGCACGGGGAAGGGGAAACCTATCGCCCGGGTCATCGATGCCCTGGACGCCGCTGTGACTCGGCGGGAAATCGATTCGTCGCTCGCCACCGGCTACGACGGACTCATGGCCCAAGTTGCCATGGATGCTGCCAACCGCGCAGCCATCGAGCACCGGAACACTTGGAGCAAGCAAAATGGGGTGGGGTAGTGCGAATCGCGGACATGAGGGGCATCGCTTCTGCCGGTCTCGCCGGTCGGCCTTGTTCAAAACGTTTCTCTTTTAAGTGGAGGTATTTTTCATGTTCGCTGAAGCAGCGGGAGACGCAACCTCGATTGCGGATGTGAAGGTGGAGCTGCCCCTGTTGCGGACGCCAATATGTTTCATCGTGGACGATGGGGCGCCTTGCGTGAACCCAGTTTACTACTGGGCGAGGGATTGCGATAAAATGCCCCCGGGTACAGCCAAGCCCTGGATTCACACAGAGGCCGGCGCCGGCGCCAGGTCGAATTTGACCCCTTGTATCCCGCTGTCCTTCCTTCAGGAATACGTGGCCTGGGCCAATGCCGTGCCTCACAAGGGTAAGTTCACGGTACTGCCCATTCCCATGGGGTTGGGCCGGATAACCGAAGGGTTGAAGGGGTGTCCGAAGACGGAAGTTGACGCCTGGGTCAAGCAGGGCGCGCCGGGTTCGCTTGCTCAAGAGAGCGGTTTGAAAGCCGAGGTTGATGCCTGGATACAACTGGTCCGCGATAACTTGCCGCAGATGTACGACATCACTCCGGAATGCTGGACGCATACGCTCGGACTGGACTTGAATTCGATGAAGACGACCTCCGAAATCGAATCGGACTTACTGAGCCGGCTATCGCAATCCGATCCGCTCACTGAGCTTGTCGAGTACATTTCCGGGGCACTATCCGCGCTGAAGGCAGCCGGCTTCGATCCGACTGGGTTTACGAACCCGGCTTGGTTCAAGGGGGACAAGAAGCGCTACGGCCAAGCCATCGCCGAAGCGTTCCTCAAGATCGATGGTCCCAAGGTGACCTTCATCTTCGTGGATGTGGACCAGAAGTCTCCGAAGGTGCTGCCCCAAACCCTGTATGTGGATCGGTCAAGGAAGCTGGCCTGCGTTAACGTTCCAGCGTCATGCAATGAGCCCTTCGCGGCGCAAGCATGGCTGGGTGCAAAGATAGACCCGTCGGCGTATGCCGATACGTATCTCACCGCCGACGGCGCGCGCGGACGGTTCGCCGATCTCATGGAGACGGGCAGCCCGATTGTATTCTTTGCGCACTGGAACACGTTGTGGGCAGAGGGTACCCAAGGTGGCCTGCGTGGCGTACAAGAGATCATCGCGCGAGTCAACCGAGTGCTCGCTAAGCAGGTGGTGTGGATGAAGCCGAGCGAGATCGCGCGCTGGCACGTTGCGGGCGAGACTTGCCGGTTCAAGACCGATGGCAATCTGGCGACAATCGAATCGCTATTTGCCTGCGAGAACTTCACCGTCAGCCTTGGGATCGCCGGCAGCGCGGTAAAGGAACCGAGGGGAGTGACGGTCAACGGCCGGCCCCTGCGCAAAATCCCCTATCGGGAATTCGCGCTCGAAGAAGGTACGTTCACTTGCAAGGACGGTCGCGTGTTTGCCGGTTTCCGCCTTCCCGAAGGGAGGACTGAATTGGAGGTCGCCGGTTCCGAATGACAGATAAGACCCGGTCCATCCGTCCGGTGCGAGGGGCGGTGATGACGGATCGTCGCGGCGGAATGGAAGTTATTCGACGTCCGCCGAGCGTCTTTTGGAGGAAGAGCAATTTGCGATATCTTGATCAAATAGGATATATTATGTAGGGGCTGAGCTCTTGTCACGCCGTAGTGCTTCACGGCGAACGAAGGGGGATGCTCAGCCCAGGGCTTTGAACCATAAAGACGGGTTCAGCCACGTCGCCTCGAAACGAGGCAAGTGATCCCTGGGTCGCCGACGGGACAAGCTGAACCCGTACTATACAGCGGCATTAACTTCCCATCCTGATAGCCACGGGCGCCTCGCCGAAGTCCGAGACTACATCAGCATGGCGCTGGTGCGGTAGGTCAGCGGCGTGATCTGGAAAAACTTCCTGAACTGACGCGCAAAAAAATGCTGGGAGGAGAAGCCGCAGGCCGCGCTGATTTCCTTGATCGAAAGGCGGCGTTGGCCGGGGCGATCCTTCAAGAGTCCCAATGCTTTGCGCAGACGGGCTTCCACAATATACGATTTGAGGTTGGTCCCCAGGTCCTGACGAAAAAGGTGATGAACATGACCAGGGGAAAGCCCAATGGACTTGGCCAGCCCGGTGATCCGCCATGGGAATTCGGGATTCAGGTTGATGCGATTGCATAGGGCCGCGACACGGGAATCCTGTCTTTCTCCCGAGTCGAAGGGTTTTCCATCTTCGCCCCGACGGGTGCGTCTGACGGCAAACGCGGTCAGTTCAGCGACCAAATCAATCACGGCGCGTTCAGATTTCCAGGGATGATCGGAACTCTCCATCTTGAGTTGAATGATATTGCGGTAGGCGCGCCAGACGGCAGGAGCTTCTGACCGGGAAAAGGTCAGGGGCAGCAAGGCGGTTGTCCCATGTCCCAGGAGATCGTTCCGAATGGACGGCATGACCTCGCCCGGCATAAGGCGGAAATTGAAATGACAGTACCAGAAGGTCAGTCGTGTCCGGGGAGCGCGACGCCAGTCGATCGCGAACGGCGGAAGCAGTACAAATTCATTCTTGTCGGCGACTAGACGGATTCCTCCTTTAAGCTCCCACACGATCCGTCCCTCACAAATAAAAAAGAAATCCCAATCACTGTTGAGCAAGGGAGGGAGGGGACACCCCTTCACGTATGTGCAAGCGCCATGGCCCAGTGAGTAGTACGGAATGCCTTGTGGAAAGTGAATCACATAGGGCGGGTTTCGCATGACGCCTCGGAAATATGAGATTTATGCAAAAGATAGGAGATTAATCCATTGCCACGCTATAGACAATATCAAGATATCCGCGTAAATTCAAAACATGATTTTAACGGGGTTTGCAAGGGGCGCATTTTGTTATTGTTTTTGCCGTTGAAAACAGGTGTTATCTGGATGAAATTGAAGCTAATACCAGCTTCAGGCAGACTGTTAATGGAGACGGATATGGATAATGCGGTTACCGTGACTATGCCGGTCACTCAACTTTGGCTCGCCACGCGCCACGAGTGGAGTGCGGTAGCCCGCCTGCAATCCGTCAGCCGACGGATAACATTGCGGTCAGGCCGGCGCTACCGCTTTTTTCACCGCCTGCCTTCGCCGGAGCGGCTTCGCGCAGGCAGGTAAAGAGATGGCTTTGTAGGGCCGCCGCTTGCGGCATGCCGTCTTTTTCCGGATCAGATCGGACGGCCTCTGCAAGCCGCCGCCGGGACGCCGAATCACCTGAAACACTATAGTTCAAAAAATAAAGCGATAAAGGATCGGAACATGAACTACCTGTCACGATGGGGAATGGCGTTGGCGGTCTGCGCGCTTGGCATATTCGGCTTCGGGCCGCGTTTTGTTGCCGGAGCGGAGCCGGGAAACTTGGCCTTGGTCAAGGACGGCAAGAGCCAATATGCGATCGTGATCCCTGACGCCCCAACAGCTCAGGAGAAGTTCGCCGGAGAGGAGTTGGC
>JAHIJO010000203.1 GCA_018898455.1 Verrucomicrobiota bacterium
GCGTCTCAGACGCAAGGAGGTTAATCGGAATAATATGGGGTTGACCGAACCCCGGGAAAAGATCATAAACAACCCAGGTCAGGAGGCACTCTGTAGTGTAATTCCATGACCTCTGGTCTCATTGTCAAAAAAACGGCCCGCTATCCAGATTGGCGATGGTGCTGAAATCATTCGCCCTCTGAAACGGGACAATTTTATCCTTCCCCCGTTTAATCAAGTAGAAGCGGCGCCACCGCCGCTTCCCCCCTTTTTTCTTCACCTCGAATTCACACCCGCTTCAAATTGTTTTCACAGGCCGGTTCTATAGTGTTGCCGGATTCAAGAGAAAGGACTCGAAACATCAACCATCATATAAGGGGGAGAAGCGATGAAAAAGATTATGGTAGGGATCATGTGTCTGGCACTGACGGGCCGTATTTGGGCAACAGAGTCGGTCGCCGTCCCTTGGGAAGAAATCAAAATACTATTCGAGGAACGGGTGGAGCGGAACGTGCAAGATAAACTGAACGCCGCGGCACAATCCCGAAAAACGATGGTGGCCTCGATTGACGAGGCTATCTACGGCTTATCAATCGGATCAGCGCAGGCCGTGGGCCAGGTCCTGATCAGCGGCAAGCTTGTGGAGGGAGACCCGCGGCCCATCGGTCTCTTCGGGAAAGGCATCATCTTGACCGGCGTCAAGCGCGCCGCCGGCGGCGCCCTGATCGGCGGCCAGGAGGAAGGCATCGCCTTCTTGCCTGACGGACGCAAAGAGTTCCAGGTCGAGATAAGTTTTCTCGTTCCGGTCCAGGAGGACAACCGGTCGCGCCTGGTCTCATTGGCCATTCCAACCGCGCTAAGGAATGCTCTTACGCTGACTCTACCGGAAAACATGCGTCTCGTCGAAGGGCCGGGGCTGGCCGACACGGCCGGGGTGTACCATTTTCCGGTCAGCCAGAACATGGTCGTCCGTTTCAGGGATCGCAAGGCGCTGGCCGAGGAGACTGCCATAGAGATCAACACGCTGTCGCGAATCGCACTGGAAGAGAATCGGGCGATGGTCTCCACACGTTTCCTGCCCATGAGACCCATTAATGGGCCGGTAACGCTTCACGTTGAGGATGGGGCGCAGTTTATTGGTTCGTCCCTGAAACCGTCGTGGTTGAGAAAGACGGGTGAAGACTCATACCAGCTTGATCTGCCGGCGGGCATGAAGGAAGGATTCGTGATCGACCTGTTGTTTCCGCTGGCGGCCGGCGAAAATGCAGAAACGAGTTTCCGCCTGCCCGGGATCAGCAACAACCGGGGCCAAGAAGGCAGTTTCATCCTCGAAGAATGCGCTGACGGCCACGCGAGCGTGGCCGCAAAAGAACTCGTCCGGGGCATCTCAGTCAGCCGCCTACCGAACGAATTGGCAGCGCACGCAGGGAAACTTCCCCTTTACGATCAGGTTGCTTCACGGGAAAAGATCACCGTCTCCCTGCGAAAGTTCAAGACAGTCAGTACGCCGGCGGCAGTCCTGGATACGCTGTATTTCTATACGTCGTTCGAGGAGAACGGCAACCGGCTTTCCGTGCTCCAGATGGATATTCCTCCGGAAATCGGGATGAGACTGAAGGTCAAGTCGATTGCCGGCGCCGATATCTGGTCGCTAACCGTCAACGGCGCAAAACGAAAAGTGTTCACGGACCAGGAAGGCAGGTGGATCATCCCGCTGACGGGAACTGAACCCTCGCAGGTTGAACTGGCGATCATCGCGAAGGGCGAAAAGCTCGGCTTGCACGGGCGGCTCGAAACCGTTCTTCCCGAGACCGACATCCCGGCGCGGAAAGTGGTGGTGGGGGTGGCGTTGCCGGAACGGGTGGAACTGCTGGCGTTGGAAGGAGCGGTCAATCCGGGAGCGGATGACCCGTGCAAATTGCCGGCGGAATTCGTCGGCCGCCCGTATTATTTCTCCCGTGCGTTCTATAAGGGAGAAGGAATGAATCTCGCCGTTTCATACAAGGAACCGGTACGGGAGACGGGCAAATAACGGCATGGTTCAATTTCGGGTTAAACGGAATGCGTTGGGTCCATCGGACACGGCGGCGGAGCCCTTCGACAGGCTCAGGGCCTTGAGTGAAGTCAAGATAGAAACAAATAGTAAAACTAAAAGGAGAAATGTCATGAGCATAAAGAGAATCGTAGCGATCGGACTCATCTTCGTGTTGAGCTGTGCGGGCTGGTGGATCCTGGGATTGGCCACGGCGGCTCGATCCACCGCGTTTTTCAGGCAACTCGGGAACAAGGTTGAAGTGTTGTGGGGGGTTCCCCTGTGCCAGGAGGCCCCGGCCCTATCTGTTCAGGTACCCGGCTCCGACCAGGTGCGCTGGATCATGCCGCTGAAAAACGAAATCATGGTGGCCCTGAAAACCGACTACCGAAAGAAGGGGTTGATGTGGTACCCCACCTACAACTGCAGTTTCGAGGGGAGCTATCTGATTACCAACCAGGAAAGCGTGGCGCAGAAAGTCCGTCTGCATTTTGACTTCCCGGCCAAAAGCGGAACGTATGACAATTTCTCCCTTGTGGTGGGAGGCAAACCGGCATCCGCTCCGATCGACACGAAAGCCGGCGTGGGAGAGATCATCGAACTCCAGCCGGGGGAGAGTCGGGAATTCAAGGTAACGTATCAAACCCGCGGCATTCGCGAATGGCGTTATCGAACAGATCGGAACGTCGGGCGGGTACAGAATCTCGACCTTACGGTGACCACGAGTTTTCGAGACGTGGACTTCACCGACGGCAGTCTGTCGCCCATGTCGAAGGAGGAAACCGCCGGGGGGATGACGCTCAAGTGGTCGGCCACGGATCTCATCACGGCCCAGGACATCGGAATCGTGATCCCTGAGAAACTCAACCCCGGGCCGGTGACCTCGCGCATTACGTTCTTTGCGCCGGTGTGCCTTCTGTTCTTTTTCATCCTGATTGCCACGATCAGCATCATGGGCGGAATTTCCATCCACCCGATGCATTACCTGTTCGTAGCGGCCGGATTTTTCGCCTTTCACCTCCTGTTGTCCTACCTGGTTGGACTGCTGGATATCCAGCTCGCCTTCGTTATCTCAGCCGCGACGTCCGTGGCGCTGGTCACGAGTTACCTGGCAGCGGCGCTGGGCAAGAGCTTCCCCTGGAAAACCGCGGCGGCCGGTCAAATCTTCTACCTGGTGCTGTTCTCCTACAGCTTCTTTTTCACGGGGATCACCGGCCTGACGGTGGCCATCGGCTCGGTCGCAACCCTGGCGGTCCTGATGAGGGTGACCGCGCGCGTGGAATGGAGCAATGTGTTCAAGTCATCGCGAAAGCTTGCGGCAAGTCCGACGCCACCTCCGTTCCCGTAGCAAAGCTGAGATGTAATTACGGTATGAACGTCTTCAAGCTAACTTTTTTTCATGAAGATATATTGTCGTAGCCATTTGTTTCCGCTTGGTCTTGCGATATATCGCAACACGATATATGATGCCCGCCCTGGAAGATCAGGATCGCAAACTGCTGTACGGCAATTTCGAGATGCTCGTTCTGGCCGTCTTGGCTGGAGAGTCCATGCATGGCTATCGGCTCCGGCAAGAATTGATGGACAAGTCCCGCCAGGGAATCCAAGTCGGATTTGGCGGCCTTTATCCTCTCCTGGCCGCGCTTCAGCGCCGGGGCTATGTCAACGGCGTTCCGGAAACGGTCGGCAAGGCGCGCTTCCGGATCATCTATTCGCTCCCGCCGCGCGGACGCGCCCGACTGGCGCTCCTGATCCGTAAGTGGACCCGCTTCCAGGCCGACATTAACCGTCTGATCGCCAATTCAGGCTAACGCCGGCATTCGTGTATTTTCCAATCTATCCCCTTGCCATAACCAGACCATTCGTGTTCAGCTCTATGTCCCGTAACATCCCGGGTGCGCCCAGCGTCTTCGATGATATATCCTGTGGCGATATATCAGCCATGCAGTCATGATCCGGCGCGCAAGCAGGGGTGACAATGATGGGTTCCTTCATTTTTTGACAACGATTTTTCCAGCGCCTGTCCTGCCAGCATTATACGACCGAGCGCCAGAGCCTTATTGACTTTTTCGCGTTGAGCTCGTTTTCTCCCTTCGCGCCGCGATGTAGGCGCGTTGGTTGGCACGCCGTTCCTTCCTGTGCGCCGCATGGTGGGCGCGTGTTTCCTCATGGTTTTCCAGTTGACGGTGCGGGCCGGTTGTATCCGCGAAGGGATTGTCACCTACCTTATCGGCGAGATCGTCCTTCTGGAATTAACCGGATTTTCGGCAAGGCGCGAGCATGATTCGGTTTCCGGATTTGACTTGCTGAATCTGAAGCCCTTATTCTCTTCCTTTTGGTTTCCGCCTGTTCTTTACGTGTGAAACCCAGCCGTTGCTGGCATTGCGGTGGCAGTCGAATCTAGGAATGTAGGGCTTGATGTCAAGAAGGGGCGTTCCATCGAGAACGTCAATTCCTGAGACAATCAGCGTGTTTCCTTTTCGCTTCTTGAGTGCCACGATGGTCAATCCGATACCATTGGGCCGACACGGATGGCGTGAAGCGAACACTCCGTGGGGGGTATCGTCAAGAAAGGTCGGACGCACGAGCACTACGTCTCCTGCTCGATGGAAGTAATACAGGAGGTAGATGTGCGTGAACGTCTCTATGTCTTTGAGCCCAGGGGCATATTCCTTAAACACCACAATAGTGCCGATTGAGTCCGGACTCTGTTTCCCCTGAATCGGGGTATTCTCCTTCTGCTTGAACGAAGTGCGGATCACTCCAATAGGTTTAACATGCATCTTCATATCATGTGCGCCCAATTAGCCGGATGAATGGCAGCGCAGCCGGATAACGGCGCGTCCGCGGGCCAGTTATTCGGCGAGCACACGGCTCCATCCGGTGGTTCTGAGGCGCGCAGTAATCACATTTTCATGAACCAGATACTGGCAAGCCCCGCCTGCCCAGCGCCTCGTTGCGCAGGCGGCGAACAAGTTCGACATAGTCATACGGAGCGCTGCGCCGCTGATACCGCGCCTCCATTCGCTCCAGCAGATTGTCCCAGTCTGCGGGGAACGGCTGACGGTCGTAATCCCATTTTTCTTCGGTCAAGAGCTTGAACTGCCATTTCAAAGAGCGCCGCAGCACGGTCACCCGAACCTCGCGCTTGGCGCCGTCCGCCAGCCGCTCCTTCCAACAAAGTTGTCGTCGCATGGTTCGGATCTCCTGATGCGGCCGTCCTGTGCAATGCCGCGCTGAGGCAGGCGCGTTCATTCCCCGAGGCAACGCCAACGCCAATCCCGCGGCGCCAGACACGATGCTTCATCCCGGGTCGCTGCGGCGCCTGCATATGTCAGGACGTGCGACCGAAAATAGGGATTTCGAAGACTGGTTATCGTGAGCAGATCAACCTCACAACCCAAGGCATCCTCCAACTGATGGAGTAAACCAAAGAAACGTTTCGCCGGCTTACAACCCGGGTCAATAAACTCGACGATCAGGTCCACATCGCTGGATGATATGGCAGTGCCCAGTGCGGTCGACCCAAACGCATCCAGACGACGCACGTTGAATTCACGACATGCGCGCACCGCAACTCGCTTAATATCTTCGATTCTCATGGCATTATTATGGCGTTTTATAAATACGATCAAGCCTAATCACGATAGCCCAATCAAATCATAGATATCAATACGAATTTTTACGATCAGCGGCGACGGCCACGTTTCCTGCCCGCATCGCTGCGCGAAGCGTTGTAGGCGGGCTTCCATTGGCCGCGCCGGCCGGAGCGGGCAGGAAGGCCCTGACGCTCCTTCAGCGGCAGGGCCGATGTTACCGGCTTGGAATCCGCGAGGGCGAAGTCAATCTGGCGCTTGTCGAAATCCACCCGGGTCACCAGGACCTTCACCCGCGTACCGAAGGCATAGGTAACGTTGCCGTCGCGCAGGGTTTCTTTCAAGTTATCGTAGCGGATGAATCCCCGGGACATGGTAGAAACGTGGACCAGGCCCTGGATCTGCAAACGGGTGAGTTCCACGAACATCCCGAAGTTTTTGACCCGGACCACAATGGCGTCATAGACCACCGGTTTCTTCAGTTTCAACTGTTGTTCCAGAAACCGGTATTTCTTGATTTCCAGAAGCGTTTTCTCGGCGGCATCGGCGACTTGCTCGGTGTCCGAGCAATGGTCTCCCAGCATCTTCAATTCGCCATGACCGTATGGATTCCGCCGGCGGGTCAATTCCGCGGCCAGGATCCGGTGGACCACCAGGTCCGGATAGCGCCGGATCGGCGAAGTGAAATGCGCGTAATACGTCTTAGCCAGCCCGAAATGCCCCAGGGACTCGGGGGAATACAAGGCGCGTTTCATGCTTTTCAGGACCGCCAGCTTGACGTCGTACTCCAGCGGATGCCCCCGCGCGGATTTCAGAAACGCAGTCATGTTTTTCCGCTTGGACAAATCGCCGGGCCGGAACCCCATCTCCGCCAGCTGGGCCGTCAGCATTTCCATTTTCTGCGGCGCGGGCGGCTCGTGGACCCGGCGCAGAAGTTCGTAACTGCGGTTGCTCAGTTCGCGGTCCACGGCTTCGTTCGCGGCCACCATGCACTCCTCGATAAGCTGGTGCGAAATATCGTTCACGTTCTGCCGGATGTCCGCGATCATGCCGTCGGTACCCATGACCACTTCGTATTCCGGGATATCCAGGTCCAAGGCGAACTGGGCGAACCGGCGGGCGCGCATCTGCTGGGCCAGTTCATGAATGCGCCGCATCGTCGAAAGGGCCTGGGGGCTGATACCCGCCTCAGAAAAGCCGGTCGTTGACCCACTCTCCAAAGCCGCCAGCGCCTGCTCGTAGGTCAGGCGGAGCCGGGAGCGGATCACGCTCCGATAGAATTCGGAATGCACCGGCGCCCCCTGGGCGTCGAAGGTGATCAGCGCGGAAAAAGCCAGCCGGTCCTCATCCGGACGCAGACTGCACAAGCCGTTGGAAATTTGTTCCGGGAGCATGGGGATCACCACTTCGGGCAGATACACGCTGTTCCCCCGCTTGCGCGCCTCGGTATCCAGCGCCGTTCCCGGCCGCACGAAATGCGAGACATCGGCGATGTGCACGCCCAGCACGCGCCGGCCCTGGGCATCCGTATCCAATGACAGGGCGTCGTCAAAATCGCGCGCCGTGACCGGGTCGATCGTGAAAATGAACCGATCCCTGAAATCCCGGCGCTCGGGACCCGGGCCCTCCATGAATTCAGGCGACGCCTCGGCTTCCCGGATCGCGGCCGGCGGAAACGCATCAGGCAATCCATAATGGCGGATGATCGCCAGGGTATCCAGCGAGGGATTGGACGCGGGTCCGATGATCTCGATGATCTCGGCCTCGGGATTGACATGCCGGTTCTGCCATTCCGTGAACTGGATGACCACCCGGTCGTTGACCTTGCCCCCCTTGGGGTCCGGCACGTAAAAATCCTGGGTATAGGCCGGGTCAATGGGAACGACATAGAAAAACTTCTGGGTGGCTTTCAACGTTCCGGTGAGCGCCTTCTTGGACCGCTCCAGGATGCGGATGACCTTTCCCGTGCGCCGCATACCCGGCACCGGCGCGGTCTGACCGGGATCAAGCCGGACCACCACACGATCATGCGGGAACGCCGTGCCCAGGCTGTCCCGCCGCACAAAAATATCCGCCGATCCGTCCAGGGGCGACACGAATCCATCCCCTGACCGCAGAACATCCATCTCGCCGGTGACCAGGTCGGCCGGCTCACCCAACGAATAGAAATCGTGATGCAGGCGGACGATCTCGCCTTCCCGCTCCATGGCGTTCAGGAGCAGACGCAGGCGCTTGCGCGCGCCGCCCCGCAGGCCCAGTTTCCCGGCGATCTGCGCCTCCTTCAACGGCTGTTGCGCCGATTTCTGGAGCGCCTGGAGGATCGGGTCGTGAAAATGCTCGCTGAAATTTTTGGGGATATTCATGATGGTCCTTCGCATTACTAATGTTGAAATATTGTATCTGAGAAGAATTTGAACCACAGAGGACACAGAGACACACTGGGGTTCTGAGAGAATTATTTTTTCTCTGCGAACCTCCGTGCTGCATGCAATTTACCCGGGGGCGCGTTGCCCTTGAAAAACCCGGCGCAGTCTGGAGTCCGAGGAACTTTCTTTCCGCCGGATAACGGACGGCCCAATGCGTTCAGCGACAGCGCGGCGTGCCGCGCGGCTTTGGCGCCACTCCTCCCATGTCCAGTCGGTTTTAAGCTTTGAGCTTGAGTTCACGCGCCACTTCCCTCCTGAGTTCATCCAGCTCCAGCGCCCGTTCCAACAAATCCGGCATCGCTTTAATGGCCCGCATATTCTGCAACACATCTTCCATAACTGTGGAATTTAGCATGTGCCGGAATACGAGTCAAGATTTGGCGGGTTGAGGGCAGCGGTTCAACCATAGAGAACACGGAGGCGCGCGAGGTCGTGAGAAAATTATTTTTCACCTCTGTAAAAATCCGTGGTTCAATTATGTTTACGGTTTTCCCAATGTCTCAAAACCGGACGTCGAACGATTCGCATTCGCCCGTCGGCGGTTCCGGAATCGTGCGGCAAGCGTTCACCACCGCGCCGAAAGGCCCCTTCCGCGCCCAGTCTGTCATCTGTTTCACACCTTCCGGATCCCCTTCGGCGACGATCTCGACGCTCCCGTCGTCCCGGTTCTTGACCCAGCCTTGGAGCCCGAACTGGATCGCCAGCCGCCGACATTCGAACCGGAATCCCACGCCCTGGACCCGGCCTGCCACCACGATATGCACGCGTGTGCTCATAATTAACACGGGCCTGGCCCGCAACCCAACCGCCTGAGGCGGAGAACCGCAGATTGCCGAATAATTAACCTCAGAATCTCGAAGTGAGCTTCGCGCATGTGGTTCACCTTCCTATCCTTCGATCTTCATTATTCTGCGGTTCGTCAATATGCGGTTCATTTAGCTTGTTTTTTATAGCCGTTCCTGATGGATGAGGCACTAACATATATGTAGGGGTTCAGCTTGTCCCATCGGCGACCAAGGGACCACTTGCCTCGTTTCAAGGCGACGTGGCTGAACCCATCTTTGCCCATTCCGGTCAGGGGCACAGCTACGCGAAACGCGAGGCAGGCAAGTTCACCACGCCCTCAGGCTTGGCAACGCCCCTACAATACAATTTCCTAGTAAATTAAACAGGCTCCGCAGCAATGTCCTCGTCCGCCTGCCGCCGGCCTGTCCGAAGCCGAAGCGCCGCCGCGCCTATCGCCAGCAAGGCAAACCCAACACAGGCTTGCGCGAACAGATCACCATATTTCGTGTAAAAGGTCAACGGCATCTCAGGACCCGGCAGCCAAACGGTTTGCGCCAAACATTCCGGCAAGGGATCGCGACCGCGCGTCGGCGCCAAGATACCGGTGACGCGGCCTGTCCGGTCAATGAAACAGGTGATGCCCGTATTGGTCGAGCGTACCGCGGGCACCCGGTTCTCCACGCAACGGAATATGCACTGCAACATGTGCTGGCGAGGCGCCCATGACGGATCGAACCAGGCATCGTTCGTTTGGTTGATGAGGAGGCGCGCGCCGGCGCGCACCGCCATCCGGGCCAAGCCTGCCATCGTGTCCTCAAAACAGATCAGGGCGGAAAATGCGCGCGGCGAGGTGTCCAGCCGAAACACGGTCTGTTCCTTTCCCGGCGTAAAACTTTCCTCAATCGGCGTCAGGCGGCGGAGGAAAGGAAAAACATCACTGAATGGAACATATTCGCCGAAACACACCAGGTGCCGCTTGGCATACGTCTGAATCAATCCCCGCTCCGGATCGAACAGGAACGAGCTGTTGAAATAACGGAACGTATCTCCCGCCTGCTCGAAATCCATGGTGCCCACCAGAAGCGGCACGCCCTGCGTCAGCAAATCGGCAATAAGCTTCTCGGTGGATGGAACGCCGCGGACAAACGTCGGCACGGCGGTCTCGGGCCAGACCACCAGCTCCGGACGATACCGATTGATGGACGCAGCGGTAATCCGGCGAAGACGGACTTCGATGGCCGTCCAACATTCCTCAGTAAACTTTTCAAACTGGGGGATATTCAACTGGACCAACACCACGCGCAGCGGCGCGCCGGCCGGGCCACCGGTCTCCCGCCGGATTGCCGCCACCCCGCAGTTCCAGGTCAGGACAATCGCAACCAGGGTTGCCAACAAGGGCCAGAGCGCCCGAACCGAACGCGCCTCCGACCAAAGCTGGCCGGCTGCGTCAGAACGTTGGCTCCAAGCCGGGAACAGCGCAAAAAACAGGGCAACATTGACCATGATAACCAGGAACGATACGGCATAAACTCCCCCCCACTCTGCGCATTGAATCAAAGGCAGCATTCCGGCCTGAGTGACACCCAGCGGGTTCCATGGAAAGCCGGTGAACACCATGGACCGCAGGTATTCAAACCCAACCCAGATAGCCGGAACAACAACCAGCGTTCCAAGTGTCCCCAGCCACCCGCGCCTTTCAGCAGACCGCAGTACCCAGGACACGGTCATGGAAAAACCCGCGATATACAGGGCACAGTACAAACCAACCAATAACCAGCCCGGCCATGAAACGCGGGTCAACCAGGCAAGAGACGGCCACCAGAACATGAGGCCGGTGATCAACCCGGTGTGGAACGCCTTCGCAGGCGATACCCGATCAGCAACAAGCAGCAAGGGAACCAAAGCCACCCAGGCGGCCGGACTCCATTCCAGCGGCGGAAATGACGTAAAAAGCAGAATACCGGAAACGAGCGCGGCCAGTCCATGTCTCATAAATTGATAACTACTCAGGTGTTCAGGGTTCGGGGTTCAGGAAACTCATGAGAGGAGGCCTGCCTGAAGCGCAGTCCGCCGCAGCGGCCGGGCAGGCACCAGTAATCTTCGCCATCCTCCCGTTCGGACAATTGGGGCCAACGGCGATTAGGCTCTGGCTACTGCGTCTCAATGGACAGATTCTTACCATCTTACCTGAACCCTATCCACCTCGCTGAGCAGTTACCAACATTCCAGTATTCCATTGATTCTTAATTAGCGCCACAGCACTTCTTGAACTTCTTGCCGCTACCGCACGGACAAGGATCATTGCGCCCGACTTTCGGGCCGTCGCGGCGGCGCTCCGGGGCGCCCATTGCGTCCGGCGCTGCTCCGCCCTGCCCGCCCGGCGACCCTCCGGCGCCCAGAGCTTGAATTGAGGCGTCGCTCAGCGCGGAGACCTGGTTATGCACCAACCGGCGCGGCAGGTTCGAGATCAGGTGTTCGAACGCCTTCAGCGAGGTGGTGGAGCGGAATATCTTCATCACCACTTCCGCCTTGATATTGTCCATCAGGGTGGAAAACATGGCGTAAGCTTCACGCTTGTATTCCACCAGCGGATCCTGCTGGCCGTAGGCGCGCAGGCCGACCCCCTGGCGGAGATGATCAATGCTCCTCAGATAATCCTGCCAGAGCGTGTCGATGGAATGCAGGAGAATGTAGCGCTCCATGCCGGGAAGCGCCTTGGCATCTTCGATCTGAACTTTCAGGTCATAGGCCTGCTTGACGCGATCGAATACCAACGTGCCCAGTTTAGCGTCATCCAGATCCTCCCCCTGGATATCGTCCGGGCGCAGGCCGATGGGGAACGTCGAATTGACCCACGCGAGAAACGCCTCCCGGCTCTCATCATCATCCAGCGCATCCTGCGCCCGCGTCTCGATCATGTCGGCAACGATATCGATCAGGTGCTCCCGGACACTGGCGGAACGCACGATATCGCCCCGGAAGCCGTAAATGATCTCGCGCTGTTTGTTCATCACATCGTCGTATTCCAGGGTGCGCTTGCGAATGGAATAATTGTGCTGTTCCACGCGCTGTTGAGCCGTCCCGATCGACCGGTTCAGCCAGGGATGCTCCAACTGCTGGCCTTCCTCAATGCCCATCTTGGCCATGATGCCCGAAATGCGGTCGGACCCGAACAGCCGCATGAGATCGTCTTCCAGGGACACATAAAACCGAGAGGACCCCGGGTCGCCCTGGCGGGCGCAACGACCCCGCAACTGGCGGTCGATGCGCCGGGACTCGTGCCGTTCCGAGCCGATGACGTGCAGGCCGCAGGGCTTTTCCCGAAGCCGCGCGCGCAAGGACTTCCCTTCATAAGGCTGATCCAAGACCAGCTTGGATTCGACGACCTCTTTCGGTAGATACACCACGCCAAGGCCAAGCTTGATATCCGTGCCGCGCCCGGCCATGTTCGTGGCAATGGTCACCGCACCGGGCTGGCCCGCGCGCATGACGATTTCGGCCTCGCGCTCATGATTCTTGGCATTCAGCACGTTGTGGGGAATGCCGTCCCGTTTCAGCATGCGACTGATGAGTTCCGAGGTTTCCACCGATACCGTGCCGACAAGCACCGGCTGGCCGGCGCGGTGGCACTCCCCGATTTCATCAATCACGGCCTTGTACTTTTCGCGGCGGGTCCGGTAGATGAGATCGTTGTTGTCCACGCGCCGGATAGGGCGATTGGTCGGAATGACCACAACATCCAGCTTGTAAATATCCCGAAATTCATTGGCCTCGGTCTCGGCCGTACCGGTCATGCCGGCCAGCTTCTTGTAGAGGCGGAAATAGTTCTGGATGGTAATGGTGGCCAGGGTCTGGGTTTCGCGCTCGATCTTGACGCCTTCCTTGGCCTCGATGGCCTGGTGCAGGCCATCGCTCCAGCGCCGGCCGGGCAGGATGCGGCCGGTAAATTCATCCACGATCAGCACCTGGTTGTTCTGCACGACGTATTCCACGTCCTTTTCATACAGCGAGTAGGCGCGGATCAGCTGGTCCACGTTGTGGATGCGCTCACTCTTCTCGGCAAACGCATTTTGCAGATTCTGCCGTCGTTCGAGCTTCTCCTGGTTCGAGAGAGAAGCGTCGCCGTCAATTTCGGCCAACTGGGACACCAGGTCGGGAATCACGTAGGCATTGGGATCCGATGGACTCATCGTCGAACAGCCTTTTTCGGTCAGGGTGGCATCATGGCCGCGCTCATCGATGGTGAAATACATCTCCTCCCGGAGCGCCCGCGCCTGCTCTTTCCGGATGTCGGTCAACATGGCGTTTTGGACCTGTTCCAGCATCTTACGGACGGATGTGTCCTCGAGGATGTGCAGGAGCTGTTTGTTCTTGGGCATGCCGTGGCGGACCTGGTACAGGCGCAGTTTCGCCTTCTCGATATCGCCCTGGTCAATGCATTCCTTGGCTTCCTGGATCAGTTGGTTGCAGAGATCCCGCTGTTTCCGGAACAGCCGATCCACCAACGGGGTCACTTCCGCGTACTGGTTGCTGGACACCGGCGCCGGGCCGGAAATGATGAGGGGCGTCCGCGCCTCGTCAATCAGGATGCTGTCCACCTCGTCAATGATCGCATAGGCATGCTCGCGCTGGACAACGTCCTCCGGCGTGAACGCCATGCCGTTATCGCGCAGGTAATCGAAACCGAACTCGCTGTTGGTACCGTAGGTGATGTCCTTGGCATACTCGGCGCGCCGCTCCTCCGGGACCATCTGGTTCTGAATACAACCGACGGTCAGGCCAAGGTACTGGTACACGAGCCCCATCCACTGGGAATCGCGCCGCGCCAGGTAGTCGTTCACCGTCACCAGGTGGACGTTCTTGCCGGTCAGCGCGTTGAGGTAAAGCGGCATGGTGGCCACGAGAGTCTTGCCTTCGCCGGTGGCCATTTCCGCGATTTTCCCCTGGTGGAGCGCAATACCGCCGATCAGCTGGACATCGAACGGAACCATGTCCCAGGTCATCTCGTGTTCACAGACAGTGAATTTCGTGCCGAGCAGGCGCCGGCAGGTATTTTTGACCACCGCGAACGCCTCGCCCAGGAGGCTGTCGAGAGCGGCGCCGCGGGCAATCCGGGCTTTGAATTCGGACGTCTTGGCCTTCAAGGCATCTTCCGAAAGCGCCTGATATTCTTTTTCGAGCGCGTTGATCTGGGCAACCAGCGGCCAGAGTTTCTTCAGATCCCGATGATGCTTGGTGCCGACAATCTTATTAAGTATCCAGCGAATAGGCATAACGGGGGGGACTCTAACACTCCCTTAAGGACTTGTCAAAAAATGCTTTGAACATCATCGGACATCATTGTGGACCGACAACAAGAATATCTTGATATATGATTTCTATCTGTCACCATTGGATTTGAGACCTAGTTTATGGGCCAATAGCCAGAGCGAAGCCGACGCGTTACTCACGTGGCTGGAAAGAAATACTGGAAAGGAAACCGATCATGACCGACAACAGACCCGGGTACGACGA
>JAHIJO010000204.1 GCA_018898455.1 Verrucomicrobiota bacterium
GAAAGGTCAAGGTATGCCCGCTGGGTTTGCGGATGACGTGGATAACGTGGGGATTACCGCGGAGACTGACCCGACGGTTGTCGGTTGGGTAAAAGACGGGGAAAGTTGGGCAGAGTTGAAAGGCCAGGGCATGCCGGCGGGATTCGCGGATGATGTGGATAACGTCGGCATCACCGAGGAGACAGACCCGCAGGTAGGCGCCATTGCACTGAATTCCGTTCCACGATGGGATAACGAAAAACTGGTCACCAGCAGTATTTATTATGATCCCGGCAACGATCGGGTCGGCATCGGGACGCCGAGTCCTGGGTACAAGCTGGATGTGAATGGGGATGCCGTCATCCGCGGGCCCCTGTATCTGAGCTGGGGCGATGACCGAATTCAAGCGGTTGGGGGGGATTACCAGCCCTTTCTTGCGCTTCATGCCACTCTGTATCCTTATTTGCTCGGTGTGACAACTGTATTAGTGCCAACCCCAAGCGGCTTTATGGTGGCTAATTGGCAAAATACCCGTCCAAATATGCATCTCAATAACGATGGGAAGTTGCTAGTACGAGACTTTGAAGTTATCAGTGATGATCGAATAAAATTCAATGAACAAACGCTTGATTACGGACTTGCCCAGGTGATGGCCTTGGAACCCAAGCGCTTTGATCGCGCGGAATGGGAAGTGGATCCGGCAACCGAGGAAATCATCGTTCATCCGGAACAGACCGCGAATAAAATCGGCCTGATAGCCCAAGAGGTGCGCCAAGTGATTCCCGAAGCGGTGAGTATTCCTGAAGATGAAAACCGTCAACTCTGGTCACTATCTTATGACAACATTGTCCCTGTATTGGTCAAAGCGATCCAGGAACAGCAAGCTCAGATCGAGGCGTTGAAACAGGAAAACCAGGCACTCGTGGCGCGCTACGCGCCATTAGAGTCTGAAAGATTGACTGATACACCCCTGACCGCTGACTTTGACGGGGACGGCAAGGCCGACAGGGCCATGGTGGATTCCGATGGGAACTGGTATGTCTGGCTTTCAGGCAGTGGCTATTCCCAGAGTCGCCTGTAGCCTTATCTTCTTCGTGTCTTCCATGAGCTTTGTGGCGAATCATTCTAAATCCTGATTTCTGTATTAAGGAAAACCGCTATGAAAAAATTGACTTTAACATCAATTCTTATCTGCGTGTCTTTTTACTCCGCGATGAGCGCTCAGCTTGCTGGAGGCTCTGGTCACTCATTGGCCTTGAAGGAGAATGGGACAGTATGGGGATGGGGTGGAAATTTTTATGGTGAACTGGGGGACGGCACGACCGAGGAGCGTCATGCTCCAGTGCAAGTCAGCGGAATAATCGATGTGATTTCAATAAGTGCGGGAAATGTGCATTCCATGGCGTTAAAGCGCGACGGCACAGTCTGGGCCTGGGGGGATAATAACTATGGCGAGCTGGGGGATGGAACGGATGAACGGCGTTATACGCCGGTGCAAGTGGTCAGACTTTCCGGCGTCATAGCCATTGATGCTCGTGCCGTCGCAGAGCATTCACTAGCCGTAAAAAGTGACGGGACAGTCTGGGCCTGGGGAGCTAATTTTTTTGGAGGACTTGGAGATGGCACGACCACGCATCGGGCCACGCCTGGGCAGGTGGTAGGGGTGTCGGATGCGATCGCAATTGCCGCAGGCGACTCATATTCCCTGGCGTTGAAGCGGGATGGGACAGTCTGGGCCTGGGGGTATAATCGCTATGGTCAACTAGGCGACGGCACAACCAGTAATCGTTTGACGCCAGTACAGGTCAGCGGGCTGACCAATGTGACTGCGATTAGTGCCGGCGGGTTACATTCCATGGCGTTAAAGCGCGACGGCACAGTCTGGGCCTGGGGGGTGAATGATTCTGGCCAGCTGGGGGATGGAAATTATAGGACGAATAGTCTAACTCCGGTGCAAAGTCTTGTTTCCGGAGTGATAGATATTAAATCTGGATTTTACTATTCTCTTGCGCTCACAAGTTACGGCACAATCTGGTTTTTTGGGGGTATGACCATTGATCTGGGTACTTATCTCTGGTCAGTAACCCCAGTGCCGGTGGATGGCATTTCGGGTGTCAAAGCCATTGCT
Organism: Verrucomicrobiota bacterium; assembly: GCA_018898455.1. GTDB lineage: Bacteria > Verrucomicrobiota > Kiritimatiellia > JAAZAB01 > JAAZAB01 > JAHIJO01. The sequence continues at coordinate 2,108 of JAHIJO010000204.1, forward strand.
GGCGGCTATGATCACGCATTGGCCGTAAAGAATGACGGGACAATGTGGGCGTGGGGTGCTAACTGGTCTGGAGAACTTGGGGATGGGACGACCACAAAACGGCGTTATCCGATCCAGGTTCAGGGGTTTTCGCTTGCCGCGTCTTCGGTGCCGGAATACGTACTGACCGCTGATTTCGACAGCGACGGCCGCGCTGATCCAATGGCTGCGGATGGCTCTGGCCAATGGTGTGTGTGGTATTCGCACCAAAGTTATACGCGTGATGGGCCGTATAGTCTGGGGATGAGCGGTCAACCGGTGGCGGGGGATGTGGATGGGGATGGACAGGCGGATATGGGAATGGTACAGAATGGTCAATGGTATATATGGTTATCAAGTCATGGGTATTCCCTGAGTGGCCCGCATGCGTTCGGCGTGAGTGGCACCCCGGTGCTGGCTGATTTTGATGGGGATGGCAAAGCCGACCCGGCGATGGTGACTTCTTCCGGCACCCATTCGACACTTCGACATGGCTCAGCGCAGGCAGGCTCAGGGCAGGCCTGGCATGTGTGGCTATCAGGAAGTGGGTATTCCGAAGTTTCTGCCGTCTTTGCGGTTTCAGGCGGAACTCCCGTCGCCGGCGACTTTGATGGGGACGGCAAGGCCGACCCGGTCATGGTGGATGCCAACGGGAACTGGGTTTTCTGGCTCTCCGGCTCAATGTATAACCAGCACGGCCCGTATAACTTCGGGGTGGCCGGCAAGCCGATAGCCGGTGATTTTGACGGGGACGGCAAGGCCGACCCGGCCATGATGGATTCATCCGGCAACTGGTATATCTGGCCGTCCGGCTCTTTCTATATTCCCGACGGCCCGTATTACATGGTCCTGCCGTGATCATGCTAATACCATTCATTCAGCGGTTATCAAACGGAAGGAGATAGCGCACATGAAAGTATATCTGAACGGCAAACTTGTGCCTTTGAAGGATGCGAAGGTTTCCGTGTTCGATCATGGCCTGCTTTACGGCGACGGGGTATTTGAGGGTATTCGCTCTTATCACGGGCGGGTGTTTATGCTGGAGGCGCATATTGACCGGCTGTTCCGGTCGGCGCATGCGATCGTGCTGGACATCCCCATGACCAAGCAAGCGGTAATGCGGGCGGTCGTGGCCACCTGCAAAGCCAATAATACGATGAACGGTTATGTCCGCCTGGTGATCACCAGGGGGATCGGCACGCTCGGGCTGAATCCGTATTCCTGCCGCAAGCCGCAGGTCATTATTATTGCGGATAAAATTCAACTATATTCCAGAGAATTATATACCCAGGGGTTAAAAGTTGTCACGGCGGGGTCGCTCCGCAACCACTCGGAATCGCTTTCCCCCTGTATCAAGAGCTTGAATTACCTGAATAACATCATGGCGAAGCTGGAAGCGATCAATTCCGGCGTTGAGGAAGTTGTCATGCTCAATCCGCAGGGCAATGTTGCCGAGGCGTCCGGAGATAATATATTCATCTTCAAAGGCAATCAGCTCCTGACACCGCCGATCAGCGCCGGCGCCCTGGAGGGGATTACCCGTAACGTGGTCATGGATCTGGCCCGTCGGCGCGGTTATGAGGTGCGTGAAATAACGCTCACCCGCTATGATTTGTATACGTCCGATGAAATGTTTCTGACGGGTACGGGCGCTGAAATCATCAGCGTCGTGGATATGGATCGGCGGGTCATCGGAACCGGAAAACCAGGCCGGCGCACGCTGGAACTTACGGCCGATTTCCGCGAATTCGCGAGTAAAAACGGTGTCCCGATTGAATAATCCGGGGCTGGCACATGGGGGGCGTTCCGGACGGAACGCCGGTCAACATTGTCAGCCTTGGCTTGAAGGCATAGCGTCATGATGTGCGAAATGTGCGGCAAAAAACAGGCGAGCACCTTCTTGACGCTCATGGTCAATGACAAGGTGAAGAAAATGCACCTGTGCGCGGCTTGTGCCTCGGAAAGCGGGCTGGACGGGACCCATCCCATTTCCATTACCGATGTTCTTTTGGGACTGGGCGGTACAAAGGAGACTTCCGCCGAGCCCAGTCATAAAACGTGTCCGCGATGCCATATGCGCATTGCGGACTTCAAGAAGACCTCCCGCCTGGGATGCCAGGCCTGCTATGAGGCCTTTGCGGTGGAATTGGATCCCCTGTTGGATGCCATGCATAAAGGTAAACAGCACGTGGGCAAGATGCCGGCCCGCTTGCCGGAGCCGTCGCCGGCCCTGGCGCGTCTGGCCACCCTGAAGGAGTCGTTGGACGCCGCGGTTCAGGCCGAGAATTACGAGGAAGCCGCCCGCCTGCGTGATCAGATTCGTGAGTGTTCGGAAAAGCCTGTGCGTCGCCAGTCGAAAAAAATATCATGAAAACGCTGGATGATTTATTGAAACAGCCGGGTGCCTGGCTCAACGTGGGCGGCAATACCGGTGTTCTAGTCAGCAGTCGAGTGCGCTTGGCGCGCAATATAGAGGGCGAGGCGTTTCCGGGCTGGGCTGGCGAGGAGGAATCGGTCCGGCTTTGGAATGAATTACGGCCGGTCATTGAGTCCCTTCCGGGTCTTTCGTCGCCGCTGGTTCTGGAGATTGCCGATCTGAGCTGCGTGGACCGGGACGTGCTGATTGAGCGGCACCTAATGAGCCGCGATCTGGCAGGCAAAGGCCGCGGCAGCGGGTTGATTCTCAAGCGTGACGAGTCCATGGCCGTAATGCTCAATGAGGAAGATCATTTACGGATGCAGGTCATGTCGCCGGGGCTCAAGGTCATGCAATGCTGGCAGGAGATTAATGCGCTGGATACCGAGATTGAAAGCCGGATTGCCTATGCGTTTTCGCCGCGGCTGGGTTATTTGACCGCCTGCCCCACGAACGTGGGCACCGGCATGCGCGCCAGTGTCATGCTGCATTTGCCCGGCTTGGTTCTCATGAATGAGATCAACGGGATAATCAAGGGCGTGAGCAAGATCGGATTGGTAGTGCGCGGTTTGTGGGGTGAAGGAACGGATGCGTCGGGCAATATGTTCCAGATATCCAATCAGGTGACCCTGGGGGAAAAAGAGGCGGCGATCATTGAACGGCTGGAGAAGATCGTGCTGGAAATTGCCGAGCATGAAAAGAATGCCCGGGCCCGGCTGATCCAACAGCGGGAAACCTCGTTGCGTGATCACATCGGGCGGGCTTTTGGCATTATGTCCCAGGCGTATTTGTTGAATTCCAAGGAGACCCTGGATCTGCTTTCCGCCTTGCGCCTGGGCATTGACCTGGGGCTCGTGACGGACTGGCCGAAGGCCGTTATTGACGAACTCTTTGTCTTGATTCAACCCGGTCATCTGCAAAAATGGGAAGGCAAAGCCATTGGCGCGGAAAAACGGGACCTGGCGCGTGCCCGTCTCGTGCGGGAACGGCTGGCAGAACGGCGCCGGAAGACCGGCTAAAGTTCACCCCGCTTTGGGGCGATAAGTTTTGCATAGGAATTTCAAAGGTAGGGCGGTCAGCGCGCCTCGCCGTAGTCTCTGGACGAAGGCGGGTCCCTTAACCGCCGGACGCTTGATGGATAGGCCGGCAAGGGACTGCCGGCCCTACCGAAAGAAACAGTTGCCGCCCTTGGCGGCCTAATTCAGGAGCGCATCAGTATGAGTGAATTTACCCCGCGGGCGCAACAGGTCATTCGCGTTTTGGCACAAAAGGAAGCCGAACGGTTCAATCATCCGTACATCGGCACGGAGCATTTACTGTTGGGGCTTATTGCGCTGGGCGAGGGGGTGGCCGTCAATGTGCTGGAGCGGATGGAGGTGGACATCGACGCCTTGCGTCTGGAAGTGGAAAAGGCGGTGGGCCAGGGGCCGGAAACCAAGACGGCGGGCGCCTTGCCCATGACCCCGCGGGCCAAAAAGGTGCTGGGGCTGGCCGCCAGCGAAGCCAAGGCCCTCAACCACAGTTATATCGGCACCGAACATATTCTTCTCGGATTGCTTCGGGAAGAAGAAGGGGTGGCGGCGCGGGTCCTGAAAAATCTCAACGTGGACTTGGATCGGACCCGGATGGAAGTGCTCAAGGAACTGGACCCCAATTTTGAACCGGGGGAGGAGACCCTCCCGCCCCAGGCGGCGGCCGCCGGGACCGCCAAATCCCAGCCGGTCAAAACCCCGGCGTTGAACGCATTCGGCCGGAATCTGACCGAGCTGGCCCGCAAGGGAAGCCTGGATCCGGTGATCGGTCGCTCCGAGGAGATCACGCGCGTCATTCAGATTCTATGCCGGCGAACGAAAAACAACCCCGTGCTCTTGGGGGAGGCCGGCGTTGGCAAGACCGCCATTGTCGAAGGGCTGGCTCAGAAAATCGTGGCCGGCGAGGTGCCGGAATTGCTGGCCGGCAAGCTGGTCATTACCCTGGACATGGCGCTGATGGTGGCCGGCACCAAATATCGCGGGCAGTTCGAGGAGCGCATCAAGGCGGTGATGGATGAAATGCGCCGCGCCAAGAACGTGATCCTGTTCATGGACGAACTCCATACAATCGTCGGCGCGGGATCCGCGGAGGGTGCCATGGATGCCTCGAACATTATTAAGCCGGCGCTGTCCCGGGGCGAATTCCAGTGTGTCGGCGCCACGACCTTGAACGAATACCGGAAGTACATCGAAAAGGATTCGGCCCTCGAACGGCGGTTTCAGACCGTGATCGTGGATGAACCGACTGTTGACGAAACCATCGAGATCCTCAAGGGCCTCCGGCTCCGTTACGAGGAGCACCATAAAGTGAAGTTCACCGACTCGGCCCTGGCCGCCGCCGCGCGTCTTTCCCATCGCTATATCACCGGCCGCTACCTGCCCGACAAGGCGATCGATGTGATGGACGAAGCCGGCGCCAAGTCCAGGGTTTTCATGATGACCCGTCCCGCATCCTTGAAGCGCATGGAGAAAAAAAATGACGAAATAAAAGCCCACAAGGACGAATCCATTCGCGATCAGCAGTTCGAAGAGGCCGCCAAATGGCGCGATCAGGAGCGCGGCGAGCGGGAAAAATTCGACAAGGCCATGGCCAAATGGCGCAAGGCTCAGGATAAAAAAACCCAGGCGATCACGGAAACCCACATCATGGCCATCGTTGCCAAGTGGACCGGCGTTCCCCTGACCAGCCTGGATCAGAACGAGATGTCCCGTCTCCTGGCCATGGAGCAGGAGCTGGAGAAGACCGTCATCGGCCAACAAGCGGCCGTCTCGGCCTTGGCCAAGGCCCTGCGGCGTTCGCGGGCCGATCTCAAGGATCCCCGCCGCCCCATCGGGTCGTTCATTTTTCTCGGCCCGACCGGCGTGGGCAAAACCCTGCTGGCCAAGGCGCTGGCTGAATATATGTTCCATGACGCGGATGCCTTGATCCAGCTGGATATGTCCGAATACATGGATAAGTACATGGTGTCCCGCATGGTCGGATCGCCGCCCGGCTACGTCGGCCACGAAGAGGGAGGCCAGTTGACCGAGAAGGTCCGCCGCAAACCCTATTCGGTCGTCCTGTTTGACGAGGTGGACAAGGCCCATCCGGACGTCATGCATGTCCTCCTGCAAATCCTGGAGGAAGGCATGTTGACCGACAGCCTGGGTCGCCGCGTTAATTTCCGGAACACAGTGATCATCATGACGACCAATCTTGGCGCCAATGTCGCCAAGAGTAGTGGTGGGTTGGGGTTTGGGCGGGCCACGGCAGATGCGAATTTCGAGCAGTTGAAGGCGCGGATGCTGGAGGAAGCCAAACGCGTATTCCGGCCCGAACTTTTGAATCGTGTTGACGATGTGATTGTCTTCCGGCAATTGACCCGGGATGATGTGGGGCGCATTCTGGACCTGGAACTGACGAAAGTCACGGAACGGATCGCGGCGAAACATATCCAGGTTCACTTGAGCGCGGAAGCCAAGGCGTTTCTCATCGAGAAGGGGTATGATGAGGCGTACGGCGCCCGGCCTTTGCGCCGTGCCGTCGAAAAGTATCTCCAGGATCCGCTGGCCGAATCCATTTTAAGCGGCCACGTCAGCGAGGCTGAAACCGTGGACGTGGTACTGGACCAGGACCATTTGAATTTTATTCAAAAGACCGCGACGCCGGCATGAGGTGGTCGTGAAAACCGTCATTAAACTGTTGACCGCATGGGCTTCGCGGCTGTCCGGGGAAGCCGCTCTCAGAATGGGACGGCGGCTGGGATGGCTGCTGGGGACGGTCTGCCGCTATCGCCGCGCCGAAGCCCTGGAGACTCTCCAGCGCTGTTTCCCGGAAAAAAGCGCCACCGAATTGCGGACGGTGGCCGAAGGTATGTATGCCAATCTCGGTCTCTATATAGTGGAGACCATGCGGATGGAGACGCTGGATAGGGAATGGCTGCCGCGCAATGTTGAAGTGAAGGGGCTGGATATTGTCCGGGAAGTGTTGGCCCGGGGGAAGGGGGCCGTAATGCTGAGTGCCCATATCGGCAATTTTGAACTCCCATCCCTGATTGCCGGTTATTTCGGGATTCCCATCACTGTTATTACGAAGACCATCAAACCGGCGGCGCTGGATGAGTATTGGACAACCAGCCGCACCCGACTGGGTGTCAAAACAGTGTCGCGCCGGGGAACATTTCGCGCCTGCCTGGCCGCCTTGAAGGCTAATGAAGTGCTGGGATTCATCCTGGACCAGAATATGAAACGGAAGGACGGTATTTTTGTGGAGTTCTTCGGACGGCCGGCCTGCACGTCGCCGGGACTGGCCTATCTCAGTGCGATGGCCGGCAGTCCCGTGATTCCGATATTCAACATCCGGCAGCCCAATAGCAATCATTGCGTGGAAGTGATGCCGGCTTTGCCGCCGCCGCCCGACCGGAAACCGGAAACCATTCATCAGGCAACTCAAACCTATACGGCCATCATCGAGTCGGTAATCCGGAAACATCCGGATCAATGGATTTGGATCCATCGGCGCTGGCGGACTCAGCCCCTGCCGGAATCCGTGCCTGCGTGAAATGATGGGGCGGCGTTTTTTTTGTAACCGGTCAGTTATTGGGGGAAGGAAAAACGGCGATCAGAGGTCGCCGCTACAAATCGCTTGGTTTGAAGCCTATAGCGGCGGACTCTGGCCGCCGTCCCCCCTGACCGGTTACTTTTTTTGAACTTTGTTCTTGCGTTGGCAAGCGGAACGACATACCTTGACAATCAGTCGGTTCAGGAATCGTTTGTCATCTGGGAGGAGAATTTATGAAACAATTTTATCGTGTTGCGGGAATAGTCTTGCTGGGCGCCATCGTGTCGGGAGTGTCCGGTCAGGGGTGGGCGCAGTCCGGCCAGTCTCAATCTGGCGACGAGGGCATTCCGCCCTGGTACGTGAGTTTGGGCGGCGGCTATATTAAGATCGAGGGCGATGAAGCCGTGAAGGGGAATGGGTTTATTCAATTAAAATTAGGGTATGATTATGCCCCGCGCTGGTCATTTGAAGGATCAGCCCTTGTTTTTCCGAAACTTGATAAAAATGATGTCGAGGATTATCATCCCGATCCGCATCCCCGTCCGGGTCTGGATGGTGAATCTACCTGGGCGCTTGGCATTGCCGCCGACAGTTTGTTCCATCTGAACGTAACCGATGATCGGCATTGGGATCCGTATCTTCTATTGGGCCTGGGGGGAACTTATTTTGAGCGCGAGCGTGCGGACTGCTGGCGGGTTGATCCCATTATCCGCTACGGCGGCGGGATGGCATATCACATTGACCCGGAGTGGGCTATGCGCCTCGATTTAATTGTAGCGTCGCCGATTCATAAAGAAAGAGATGCAATAGAATTCAATTTCATGCCTGCCTTTGGCGTCAACTGGAAGTGGGGTGCCCATGTTCCCCAGAAGTTTGTTGTGGCCGGCGGCGCGGTGGACAGCGATGGCGATGGCTTGACTGACGCGGAGGAGCTGGCCCTGGGCACCGACCCGCATAACCCGGATACGGATGGCGACGGCTTGATGGACGGCGAAGAGGTCAAGAAGTACAAGACTGATCCGCTGAACCCGGATACGGATTATGATGGCCTAAAGGACGGCGCCGAAGTGTATGACTATAAGACCAACCCATTGGAGCGCGACACGGACAAGGGCGGCGTTGCCGATGGGCATGAGGTCATCGAGGACAATACGAATCCGCTGGATCCATCCGACGACCTCATTTTGTTCACTCTTCACATTGAGTTTGAGACCGACAAGGCCGTCATCGCTCCGGAATATTTCAATGACCTCAATAAGATCAGCAAGGTGCTTACGCGCGACCCGAAGGCGCCGGCCCGCATCGAGGGGCATGCAGATAAGCGCAAGACCTCCGGGGTCGACCACAATATGAAGCTATCCGAACGGCGCGCCAAGGCCGTGGCCGATTACCTCAACGGTAAACATGGCATCGCGCACAGCCGTATGACGCCGGTGGGGTATGGGTTTACCCGTCCGATGGAGCCGAATGATCCGATTGCGGGGAGCGCCAGGAATCGGCGCGTGGAAGTATATATCCGCAAGGGAGCGGAACTTCCGGATGCGGTTCCGGTGAAGGCGCCGTTGGTTTCAGAGCAGCCCAGCGCCAACCCGGCGGCTGTGGACAAAGCCACAAAATAGATTGAAGTACCCATCGACCGCAAGCGGCAGTGCGGACTGCCGCACTCCAAAACGGATTGGAATTTGGAGTGGCGCCACTTGCTCCGCTCGCGAAGCGGCAGCTTCTATTTTCGCCAGGCGTTGAACTCAGCTTGCAGACCTCCGTCTCTTCAAAGCGTTTTTGACCCGGTGCTTGGCGTCATAATACGCGAAAGGTATTTTCATCCATAACCTGAAGCGGCGGCCTGAAAACCGCATATAGGTTGCCACCAAGTCTTCACGCCCTTTCCAGTTCAGGGGATGACACAAACGGATCAGATCGCACAGGCGCTGGCGCAATCCGACCGCCGCCGGATAGAATCGCGCCCGGGTTGTGTCGATCAGGGTGCATTCGATGTCGCCTTCGGCCTCGCACCGGAACAGGAGATTGCCCGCCGACAAATCCCGGAAGAAAACACCCCGGTCATGCAGGGTCCGCAGGAACCGGGCCATGGCCTCGAATAAATCCGTGGCGGATTTTCCCTGGAACTGAGCGGCGCCTTGGCTGAACGCCGTGAAGGCTTCCCGGGCCGACCATCCATTTTCAAAGGACCGGCAGATATAGAAGCTGGAGCGGGTGGCGGGGAACTGGGTATTGTGAATAAACGCCAAGGGCTGGGGCGTGGGGATTCCGCGCCGCAGCAGTTCCTGGGCGCCGTTCCAGCTCCGCTGGGCCCGGTCCGGCTGATGGCGTTGCGTCAGTTTTCTCCAGAAGCCGGGTGGGTTGAAGCGCTTAATGACAAGTCGGCGGCTCCTTTCTCCGGGCGCGGGGATGGTCCATACACAGTTCCGGCTGTCGCGGAGAATCGTGGCCGAAGGGGAAAGAGGCCGATCATTCTTGGACTCGGAGGCGTGAGGATCGAGCAATAGGGCCAAGAGCTGATGGATGTTGAAAACCAGGCCGGAATCTTCCGCCAGGTAAAATCCGGTCCATGGTTCATGGCGAATAGGGGCATAGTGCATGCCCGGGATTGAAGCAAACCGCACCTTGGGAATAAGCGCGGGCGCAGCCACGTCGCCCCGCGGCGGCGCAAGTGGCCCCTTGGTTGCCGACGGGGCAAGCAGCGCCCCTACGTTTTCGTGCCGCTCGCCATCCTTCGCGACGTTGCTACGGAGGACATACTTAATCTTCTCGCTCTGCTTACTGCTCACCGCTGACTGCTCACTTGTAAAGAACAGATAGACGGGGCTTTCTGAAAACAAAGCCGGTAGTTGAGCAAGCCGGCCGCCGTCCCGCGCATATGCCTCCGCGGTGGTCAATATCTCCGGAGGGTAACAATCGGATGCCTCGGCGCAGTTCCCGTTCGTGGTCCAGACGACGTGAAGAATGGTTGATGGTTGATGGGTGATGGGTGATGGGTGTCGGATGATCTCTGACCCCTGACTTCTTTCCTCCACCTGCCGCGTTTGCACAAATTCCAGGATTTCAAGTCCGGGTCCCGTCGTAATTTTCCGCCGGAAAGCGGCGCCGCTGAGAAATCGATTTACCGTTTTAAAAGCGGCAAAGGCAGGCCGCAGGCGATAATCGTCCGGCCGGCCGTGAATATGTCCGTAAAATGTGACGTGGGGAATGTCCGGGTAAGCCGAGGTGCCGTCGTCGATCAGTCCTTCCCGTTGACCGATCATAGGCCCCCAGTACATACGCCGTAATGCTCCCGAAGCCGCTGCCAGGCAGGCATAACGGGTGACGTAATCCGCCTGTTTCTCCTCGATATGATCCTGCCTGCGGGCAATGCGTCTCAGGCTCCAGGCGACGTGGGAACAGATGAATTCGGGAACCCCGGCCCACCGGCCGATATCATGAAGTATTTGCGCTTTACGGATCAGATTAAAGCGGAGCACGCCGGCGAGACGGCGTCCGAGAATCTTATGATCTAAGGCCTCCGGTTCTGTGGCGCGTTCCACAAACAGGTTGTCGGTATGAATGGCGGGCAGCATGCCGCTTCGTTTTAGCTCGCTCAAAATGGCCACGTTGTAGAAGGGTTCGAAGTCAGTGACATTTGGTCCTGCCAGGGTCAGGCCATGATGTTGAGTCTCTTCCCATGCGATTTGCCAGCACAAGAGGAACGTGACCGGGGTATAACCCGACCAGCGGCGCCGGTTGCAGGTGGCGCCGATTTCAAGCATATCCAGTCGTGAACCGTAGGTAGCAAGCGTTTTTGCGACAAAGGTCCGCCAGCGTTCCTGGGTCTCAGGATTGACCATGGCCTTGACGTCCGCCAGCGGCTGGACCAGGTGCAGACACACCCTTAATGATGCCGCCAGGAGATGTTTCAGGAAACGTTCGCCGTAGGAATCAAAACTGTCATAGGAAAAATCCAGCCGCACACAGGATACGCCCAGTTCTTTCAGGCGTGCGATCACGTAACTGTCGCAGGCCGGATCCGGAGCGCTGGCGACGCATATCCCGAAGAAATCCGGCGGCACACTGCATTGCGATTCCGGCGCGGATCGGCACCGCTGCCGGCATCCGCTGGTCCAATACCGCAGATTGTCCGCAACCGCCTGCCCGATGAGATACAGATTCTGGGACTGAATTGTCATTGGCGTGTATTATGCCGATTGCCGCGCCGGATGAAAGCCAAAAGCGGCAATCCGGAATCCGGCAATAATGGCTTGATCGTACCTCTGCTCTGGGATAACGTAAGTTGAGTCGGATCGGGAAATAAGCGTTGCATTCAATCGCGGACCACCCACATGGCCTATGTCTATTTTAAATGCCGCTGTGGAAAGAGCCTGGCCGTTGACGAAAACGGCATGGGAGGCATGGTCAACTGCCCGAATTGTGGTTATCAATTCATGATACCCGCGCCGGTTCTTCAATGGGCCTGTCCCAACTGTGGGGCATCCATGTTGGCGCCCGGGGAGATGTGTGGCGAGACGGTTCAATGCCTGACCTGCCAGTCCGAAGTCCAGGCGCCTGATCGCGGCGATCAGGAGGATATGGCGCCGGCGGAATCCCCCGTGCCGTCTGAAGCCCCGGGATCGGAAGACCTGTCATCGCATTTGAATAAAATGTTTATTGACTGTTCCCAGTGTCATGAGCGGCTCCCGATCAAAACACTGCAATGTCCGCACTGCGGCCATGTATTTTCCCGACAGAATCTGCGGAGTGTCGTTATGGGTATGCTGGGGGTAGTGATCCTGGCGGGGATTGGCCTGGGGCTATGGCAGGCGGGGTTTTGGCCGTTCTCTTCCGGCAAACAGGCGCCCCCGGCACCATTGGCCCCGGCGGTGCCATCCCCGTCGGTCATGGTATTGCCCCGTTCGGCATCGAATGCCGTTGTTGCAGCAGCGGTTCCCACGGGAAAAACGGAAATGGTTTCCCTGGCGATCCCTGCGCCGGCCGTTGTCCCGTCCGACACCAACGCGGTGAGTGTGGAGGAATGGAGGGTGCGTTTTGAAATGTCGCGCCGGGTGATTACCGCCCTGATGGATAAGGCGTATCCCCGGGGGGAGCTGAATCGGAATGTGGAATTGCGCCAACTGGATGGCCTGATGATCCATGGGACGAACGCCGGTGTCGGGGCAACCAATATAACCCTGGTCGTGGACGGCAAACCTCAGGCCATCGCGTTCCAGAGCCTTGATGCTTATGCCTGGCTGAAAGTGGATATGGAGTTTCGTTCGACCTGGATCGATGCCCAGACGGCGGCTCTCGTTCGGCGCTCGCTGGTACAGGAGGGGAAAAAATTGACCGGCCTGTCAACCAATTCCGAAGAGGCCTTGGATCAGATGTTGAGTCTGGGGGATTCGCGGGCGCAATACCAGGCGGCCGAGCAGTTTTATAAGCAGAAGGATTTTCCCTATGCCTTGCTTTATTTCCGGGCGTCAGCGGCGCAGGATCATGCCGTTGCCCAGTATGCCCTGGGAGTTATGTATTATCAGGGAATCGGCGTCGGGTCCGATCGGAAAGAGGGGTTAACCTGGCTGGCCCTGGCGGCGGCCCAGGGGCACGTGAAAGCCGAACAGTTTATCCAACAGCATAAGATCAGCCAGGAAGTGCGCCAGAAACTGTTGAAACAGGAGCAGGCGCGGAAGGAAAAAACAGGACGGGAATACGAGGCCGCATTGAAAGCTTATCAGAATCAGTCCCAGACTCCGGCGCCCGCCCCTGCTCAGCCTGCCGGTTCGTTGAAGGGGTCCGCCAAACTCGATTCGCGAATCTATTTTCGAGACGGAATTGGCGAGCGCCAATATTATTACCAGCAAGGAAAACGAGTCTATGAGTAATCCTATAAAAACCGGAACTGAAGGAGTTGTGCCGCAACTCCCGTGCCCGCAATGCCATCAACTGGCGCCGTCGGACAGTAAATACTGTAATTCCTGCGGGGCCGAATTGTACGTGGAATGTGCGGATTGCGGAACCCGGCGGGGCGCGGACGACACGTTCTGTCGGAAATGCGGATTCAATTTTTCGCTAAAAAAAATACGGTTGAAGGATCCGTCTCCGATGGCCGAACCCAAGCCTGACCAGCTGCCATCGAATCCTCTTCCGCGAGTTCAGTTTCAAAAACCGGAGAAGCGTTTTAAGTACAAGATGAGTCCGCTGATGGGGGCCGTTCGTGCCGTCTTCATGCTGGTGTTCCTGCTCCTGATTGCCGCGGCTGTTTTCTTGGGAGCTTATTTGGCTTGGGAATATGTGATCGGAAAGGATCCCATGGAGAGATTCAAACAGGAGCCGTCTCCCCGGTTAAAGTTTGAGGCACAGAAAAAGGCTGTTGAACCTGACTGGAATGCCCGCCACAAGTATTGGCTCGGGTATTTCCGGGATGTGTTCAGTCCGCCGCCCACGAATTCATGGGTGGATGTGGGCTTAGCCACCGGAATCCGGGAGAAGGGACTCCTGGTTCAGGTCACGGACGATATGGTGGTATTGAAAAAAGACGGGCAGGAACTGGGATTTCCAAAAGCGGTGCTGGATAATACCACCCGGTCGCTGTTCTTTTCGGATGATTATGCGTTGTCCGGCGCCGGCGCCAAAGTCGAAGCGGAAAAAGTGGAATGGCGAAGGCAGGTGGGACCGGCTTCGGGTGTCGCCACGTCGCCGGCGTCACCACGGTCTTTCATGGATATCAAATGCCCGGCTTGTGGAGGAATGGGGTATTACATGGTGTCAGGCGGCGGCGGGCAGACGGGAGCGAAAGACGGGTTTTCCATCGGGGGGGTTAAAAAGGCTCTGGCTGGTTCGTCTCTCTCTCCGAGCGGCAAAGAACCTTGTCCGGTCTGCGGCGCGCGCGGTTATCGGCGGTTTGACAAGGCGCCGGAGTTTCCCTGGCCGGCCGGAGCTTCGCGCTGTGGCAAGTGTCAGGGGATGGGCATGGTCTGGTCCCGGGTGGAGCAAGGGATGAAAAAGGGGAGCATCACAGCCTCGCTTTGTCCGACGTGTAATTACCGGGGGTATGTTGTCAACAAGTGGGACACGGATCATAATGTGCCGCCGCGTTATGATTAGCTGAATATGGGATTGGAGCATTATGGAATCCAAGCAACAACCGATCACCGCCTTGCCTGCGTGGCAAGCGCTGGGAAAGCATTTCCGGAAAATCAAGAATGTTCATCTGCGCGATCTGTTTGCCGACGATCCGGAGCGGGCGGCCCGTTTTACCGTGGAAGCGGAAGGGCTCCGGCTCGATTATTCCAAGAACCGAATCAGTGGGGACACGATGAAGCTCCTGGCGGCGCTGGCCGACGCGCGCGGGCTGGTCCAGGCCCGCGCGGATATGTTTTCAGGAAAGGCCATCAACCGGACCGAGAACCGCGCGGTCTTGCACATCGCCCTCCGTAACCGGGCCAACACGCCGATCATGGTCAATGGGTGTGATATCATGCCCGACGTCAACCGTGTTTTGGGCCAGATGGCCCGCTTTTCCGAAGCGGTGCGGTCGGGGGTATGGAAAGGATTCACCGGCAAGCCCATCCGGGCGATAGTCAATATCGGCATCGGCGGCTCCGATCTGGGACCGGTCATGGCTTATGAGGCCTTGAAACCCTATACCCAGCGGGACTTGATTGTCCGCTTTGTCTCCAATATCGATGCCACCCATATCTGGGAAGCCACCCGTGACCTGGCGCCCGATGAAACTCTGTTCATCGTCACCTCCAAGACCTTTACGACCCAGGAAACCATGACGAACGCCCAGACGGCCCGGGACTGGTGCCTGAGCGCGTTGAAGCAGGAGACGGCCGTGGCCCGGCATTTTGTGGCGGTGTCCACCAATGCCGCCGCCGTCCAGGCGTTCGGCATTGACCCGGAAAACATGTTCGAGTTCTGGGATTGGGTCGGCGGACGCTATTCGCTTTGCTCGGCGGTGGGACTGGCGCTGATGCTGGCGATCGGCCCGCACCATTTTCTGGATATGCTGGAAGGCTTCCACGCCATGGATCGGCATTTCCTGACGGCGCCGCCGGAACGGAATCTGTCCGTCATCCTCGGTCTGCTGGGTGTCTGGTACAATAATTTCTTCAACGCGCAATCCCATGCGATTCTGCCCTATGATCAGTATTTAAGCCGGTTTCCAGCCTATCTTCAGCAGGCGGACATGGAGAGCAACGGCAAGAGCGTGGACCGGCAGGGGCGGCGCGTGACCTGGCAGACGGGACCCGTTATCTGGGGCGAGCCGGGCACGAACGGTCAGCACGCGTTTTACCAGTTGATTCACCAGGGTACGAAACTGATTCCGGCGGACTTCATCGGCTTCTGCAAAGCAGCAAACGGGATGGGCTTGCCACGCGCTTCACGTGGCGATCATCAGGCGAAGCTGATGGCGAATTTCCTGGCCCAGACGGAAGCCCTGGCGTTCGGACGCACGGCGGATGAGGTGGCGGCGCAGGGAATTCCGCCGGAGCTCGTACCCCACAAGGTGTTCGCAGGGAACCGTCCGACGAGCACGATCATGGCGGAGCAATTGACGCCGGCCATGCTGGGCAAACTGATCGCGTTGTACGAGCACAAGATATTCACCCAGGGCGTGATCTGGGATATTTTCTCGTTCGATCAGTGGGGCGTCCAGCTGGGCAAGGAACTTGCCGGGCGCATCCTGCCGGAACTGACTGCGGTAGCGGAGCCGGAACTGAAACACGATTCGTCCACCAACGCGCTGATTCGAATGTTTCGACGGTACCGGTGTCAGGATTGATCGAGTTTAGCTGTGGTTCAATAGAACCGCAGGGGAAGAGGGGAAGCCGTTCTGACGAACGGCGGCTACACCGGGGCCATTCTGGTGTAATGGCGGTTCGTGAGAACCGCGGGGGTAGAGATGGAAGCCGTTCTCTCGAA
>JAHIJO010000205.1 GCA_018898455.1 Verrucomicrobiota bacterium
ACAGAACCGGGAACGAAGGGGACTCATGGCTGACTCCTTTTCGAGTCCGGTTTATTCCGGAACTCGTTGGAGTCAGCTTAGCGCATGGGAAATAAAAAACCGCTCCGCGTTTCAATCCGCGAAGCGGTTCCGTTCAACGCGGGATAAATCCCGGCTCATCTGTCGCCCGAAGCTGATCGCCGGCATCCCTGTCCCGATGCACGGCGTGATCGGGATTGCCTTGCTTTTTTCTCCTCCTGAGGCGAATCCGCCTGGGGCGGAGAATCCCGACAAGTCAGTAAACTGAATTCGCACCCGGGATTATAGGGCTTCGCTCATGTGCAAATATTACAATTTTTTACTTGTGCTTTCAACGCCATATGCTATAAACATTCTTTTATTGATTTCACCACGTTTTGATTGCCGGAAAATTTAACCACGGGAGGTGAAAAGAGGAATATCCCATTCACAAGAGTTGAGTTGTCGGCAGACAGATCCTAAAGAATTATAACCATTTCTATTTACAGGAGTTATAACAAAATGAAACGTTTACTGATTGGCATGATGGTGTTGGGTTTTGTTGCCTCGTTAACGGCCATGGCTGAAGAGAAAGACGCCACAACGGACGCCGATAAGCCGGTGGCTGAAAAGACCGTGAAAGCCAAGGCGAAATCATCGGCCGCAGAGATCACTGTAACGGGCAAGATTTCCAAGGAAGAGGCGAAGAAGGTAGGCAACATAACCAAGTTCATACTGACGACGTCCAATGGCGACCAGATCAAGCTTCCCGAGACGAAAGCGGAAGTCGCCGACTTGGAAAAATTAGTCGGTAAAGACGTCAAGGTGGTTGGCACGGGCAAGGAAGTCGGCAAGAAAGATGACAAGAAAATCCACCTGAAGAGTATTACCAGCGTCGAAGAAGTTGCCGCTCCGGCTGTGAAGTAAATCGCATGGTCTTCGCATAAATTTCAAAAAGGAAGTGTTCCCATCGGCGGGATGCTTACTTTTTACTACCACACGAATGGGGGTGAGAGGAAATTAGAGAGAAACAAAAGATCTGTGTTATCCATTATTGTTCAAAATCAATCGATAGCGTATAGGAGTTTTATCTATGAAGCGTTTTCTAGTTGTTATGGCGGCTTTGTGTGTTGTAGTTTCTATGACGGCGTTGGCCCAAGAGGCGCCAGTTCCTCTTCCGGTCGCTGATGATTCCGCAGGTGCGACGCTCGCCATAGTTACTACTGAGGCGACGGAAATTACCCTGACCGGCAAGATCGTCAAAGTCGAGCCCAAGATTGAAGGCGGCAAGGCTACGTTCGTGCTGGTGACAAAGGATTCCAAGATTACCCTGCCCGAGACAAAGGCGGAAGTTGCCGACCTCGCGAAGTTTGTCGGCAAGGACGTCAAGGTTGTCGCAAATGGCGTGGAGAAGATGGTCGGCGAGAAGAAAGTTGTCCAAGTTGACAGCATCGTCAAAGTTGAGGAAGCGGTTCCGGCTCCCGCAAAGACAAACTAAGTTCTGATGTTTTGATTGAAACCAAGGGGAAAGCGGGCAGCCACTTTCCCCTTTTTTCCGTTCTCATCTTGAGAAGTCCTTTGAAAATCGCCACGTTCAACGTCAATTCGATCCGCTCCCGCTTGGACACCGTTCTGGCCTGGTTATCCCGGCATCAGCCGGATGTTTTATGTCTCCAGGAAACCAAGGTTCAAGACCTGGATTTTCCATCGCGCCCTATCATCAACGCCGGATATCAGGTGATTTTCCGAGGCGAGAAATCCTATAACGGCGTGGCCCTGATCAGCAAAACAAAGCCGACCGATATTCGTTTTGGTCTGGACGACGGCGCTGAACCGGACGAAACCCGCCTGGTGGCGGCCAAGGTGGGATCATGGGTTATCGTCAACACTTATGTCCCCCAGGGACGCGACATTGAGCATGCCATGTACCAGTGCAAATTGAAGTGGTTCCAGCGCCTGCACTCCTGGTTCAGCCGTCATTTCACGCCGAAAACACCCCTGGTCTGGGTCGGCGATCTAAATATCGCTCCGGAAGCCAGGGATATTCACAACGCGGAAGAACAGGCCAACCACGTCTGTTATCATCAGGCGGCCCGCCAAGCGTTTGCCGATGTTGTTGCCTGGGGGTTCGTGGATGTCTTTCGCAAGCATCACCCGGAATCCGGCCAATACAGCTATTTTGATTATCGGACACCGAACGCGGTCAAGCGGAAGATGGGATGGCGGGTGGACCATATCCTGGCCACGCCGGTGCTTGCCGCCAAATCCACTGATGCTTTCATCGACCTGGAACCCCGGTTGGGACCCTCGCCTTCGGATCACACGGTCATGGTTGCGGATTTCAAGGTGTAAGATGGCGACCGGTGGCGCAGATACTCAAGACGGTCAAAATTGCCCGGCTACATTCATGGGCATTCTCCTCCAGTACCCCGGCAACATTTTCCGGAATTGCGCGTAGGCCCGGTTCCAGGACGTGATATCCCGCGGCTGATAGGGCTTGATCGGAAACGCCTGTTTGATGATCGGCATGGCTTCGGATAAAGAACGGATCCGGCCCAGGCCCATGGCTTGAACCATCAGATTGCCGACTCCAGTCGCTTCGACAGGACCGGCCATGACAGGCAGACCGGTGGCATCAGCCGTGAATTGATTCAGCATTTCGTTCCGCGACCCGCCTCCCACAATATGTATGACGGCACTGCGCTTACCGCAGATGCGGGCGATGTCCTCGTTGATCCTCCGGTATTTCAGCGCCAAGCTTTCATACACCATACGCAAGAGCCCGCCGCGACCGGCGGGAGCCGCCTGGCCGGTTTTCCGGCAATACTCGATCAAGGCTTTCTCCATGTTCTGCGGATTATAAAATCCGGCATCATCCGGATCGATAAATGCCGCAAAGGCCGTGGCCGCCTCAGCCTGCCGATACATTTCCGCCCATGCCATTTCTTTGCCGTCCGCGCCGCGCCAGGCGCGGCGCAATTCGTGCGCCAGCCAACCGCCCATGCAGTTCTTCAAGAGGCGGATATTGCCAATGCCTCCTTCGTTACTCAGGTTCAAGGCCATGGCTTCCGGCGTGGTGATCGGTTCCGGAACGAGCCGGCCGACCAGCGACCACGTGCCGGAACTGATGATCAATGCTTCGCCGGGGTCAGCCACCGGCGCGGCGGCAAAAGCGCTGGCAGTATCATGCCCCCCCACCGCAACCAATCGGGCCCGGTTCAGTCCCGCAGTCTCGGCGATCGCCTGATGCAAGGCGCCAATCACGGCGCCAGGAGAGACAATTTCCGGCAGAATGTCCGGCGGGACCTCCAGCCTATCGAGGATCTCGCGGCTCCACGTGCGGGTTCTGGCATCCATGAGCTGGGTGACACTGGCCCAGGTGGAATCCACCTTGATCACGCCGCCCAGATAATAATAAAACAGCGAGGGAATCGGCGCATACCGGCATCCGGGCAACAGGAGGTTTCGGCGGTTCCGGATCAACCACAACAACTGGTTGCTGACGTTGAACGGCTGGAAATGAATACCGGTGATGGCGTAAATGCG
The DNA here is from genome assembly GCA_018898455.1 of Verrucomicrobiota bacterium. Classification (GTDB taxonomy): domain Bacteria; phylum Verrucomicrobiota; class Kiritimatiellia; order JAAZAB01; family JAAZAB01; genus JAHIJO01. The sequence goes on from JAHIJO010000205.1 coordinate 3,544, forward strand.
CTCCGCTGAAATACGCGCCTTGACCTGCTCGATCATGGCGTCCAGACGATGATCGCGATAGGCGTATATCTTTCCAAGCATATCCCCATCGGCGCTGAGGATATGGCCATCGGCGCCCCAAGTATCGATACCGACGGCATCTAACACGTCGCCCACCTCCCGGCGATAGGCATGGAGACCGGCCATGATGTTGGCATGGATCAAGGTGTCGTCCCAGACCATGCGTTCACGGACATCGCCGGTCCGATCGGCCACATGAAAGGAAACGCTTTCATGCTCAAAACGGTGTATTTCCCGCATGGAAAATCCGCCGCCTTCAAAAATGCCGGCAAAGCATTTCCCGCCGGACGCTCCCAGGTCCACCGCCAGCAACCGAGTCAATTTTGGATTTCTGATTTCAGATTTATGATTTTTCATGGATGGGCCCTCGATAAATTACGTTTGCTTATCCACAATCCGCAATTGAAATGGTCCGGCCGCGCGACCCTAGCGTAGTGTTTCATTCAGATGTGTACTTAATAGCTTGTCATGCTGAGTGTAGCGAAGCATCTCCATCATACGAGATTCCTCGCCTCGGCTCGGAATGACAAACCAATGATTTTAAGGTGTTTTTCGATTTAATAAGTTTAATTAATTCAGGGACACTACCCTAGCGCATCTCCTGTCCGCCGGTCACATTGATCGCCTGACCGGTCATGTAGGATGACAGGTCCGACGCCAGAAATACCACGACATTGCCTACATCCTCATAACGGCAACCGCGCTTCATCGGCACTTGATTGACATATTTTTGGCGCACTTCCGCCTCCGGGATGCCCTGGTTCTTCGCATATTGCTGGAACAGGCTGTTAACCCAGAGTGGCGAATCCAGCAGGTTACCGGGACAAACGGCATTGATCCGGACGCCTTTGTCGGCCATTTCCAGCGCCGCGCTCTGGACCAGGCCGATCGCGCCGAACTTGGACGCCGCATAAGCGGAATTCTTGAAGGACCCCTTCTTGCCCGATTTTGAATTGATCTGAATATAGGACCCGCTTTTCTGCCGTTCCATGGCGCGGAGCGCGTGCTTCATACAGAGCATCTGCCCCACCAGGTTGACGTCGATAACTTTGCGCCACTTGGCAACGTCAAAGTCGGTCAGGGCATCCGAAACCAGGATCCCCGCGTTGGCCACAAAGATATCAAGACCATTCCATTGTTTGTCAGCCCGTTCGACAAGCGCTTCAACCTGCGATTCCACGGTCACATCGCAGGGTATGCCGATCACGTCACCGCCAAGACGCTTCTTCAGCCGGGCCGCCGCCTCAAAGATCTGCGGTTCCCGGACATCGGCGATAAGAACCCGGCAGCCTTCATGAATCAAGCGCTCGGCAATTGCCTCGCCTAACCCCTGGCCGGCTCCGGTTACAACGGCGCGCTTATCTTTCAGCATTTGACATGTATACGTCATACCCCCCCCCATTCTTGTGCTGGTAATGTTCAGCATTGTCGCTCACCGCAAAGATGCTTCGCATCATATTCGGTTGCGGCCTTGCCTTGCTAAGGAATAATGATAATCTTCAACGAACCTTGCGACGGATCGGCCTGGACCTTCACCGCCTCAAGAAAGCGGTCCAGCGGAAAGCGATGCGTCACCAGCGGACGGCCGTCGATTTTCCCGGAGACCAGGAAATCCCGCGCCTGAAGATAGTCTTCCTTTGAAGAACTGTTGGCCCCGTGCAGGTTCAGTTCGAGGTAATGAATTTTATTCAGGTCCACCGGTTCCACCGGATCTGATTTCGGCATGCCGGCAAACACCGACAGGTGCCCGGCCCGCCGCAGGAGACCGATGCCCTCCGTCACCAATGTTTTCACTGACGCCGCCACCACCACGGCGTCCACGCCCCGCCCGCCGGTGGCATCCTTGACCCAGGCCGCCGGACTGATCTTCCCGGAATTGACCAGGTAATCAAACGGCAGGCCGAGTTTCCGGAGCAAATCCAGCCGGGACTGGCACACATCCATGAGGGTCACGAGCCTGGCGCCCCGCGCGCGGGCCACAAGGCCGTTCAGCACCCCGATAATTCCCCCGCCGAAAATGACGACATGCTCGGTGTGCTCCAGGGGAATATATTTCATGCCGTTCACGCAACAACTCAGCGGCTCAATCAGGGTGCCGATTTCCGCCGACAGGTCATCGGGAATCGGGATCAGGCACCCCTGGTCCACGGCCACCTGGGGCATGATCATGTATTCGGCAAAACCGCCGTTGAACTGGTACCCCATGGCGATGAATCCTTTTTCGCACAGGTTTTCACGATGGATTCTGCACATCGGACAAGCGCCGCAACCGATCACCGTCTGCACAATGAATCTCTGTCCTTTCCGAACCCCCACAACTCCCCCGCTAACGGCCGCAACGGTTCCGGTAATTTCATGCCCCACAATACTGACATCCACGTGTTTTTCGCCACTCAGAACCCGCTGATCGGTGCCGCACAAGGCACACGCCTCCACCTTCAGCAGAACTTCACCCGGTCCCGGCTTTGGCGTGGGCACCGTTTCGATTTCAATCACACCCGGTTTTTTGATGACAGCGGCTTTCATCCTGCAACTCCCATGGAATCAGACGGCGCCGGCGCCAAGCGGCTCAGGCGCATGGGCAAATCGATTTCCTTCGAGAACGGTTTTAAGCGCATGGAAAACGAGACGTCCCGGGGCAGCAGCAGATACTGGGATAAAGGTCCCGGCCCACAACTGTTACTGCCAAGACCGCCTTGGCGATAATCCAGGTTGAGGATCGTTTCATTACGGCGCGTCAGATCGTAGGTGTGCTTCGCCCTGGTGAAATCTTCCGCCGCGTAATGGTGGACGCTCATTTCCAGGAGCGGCATGCCGACCGCCAGTAGTCCCAGTCCCCGTTCATCCGTCACGGCCGCCCAACGGACATCGGTCTTATTGCCATTTTCCTGGGGCCTAATGTAGGGCACATACTGTTCCTGCACCAATCCCTGATAGACTCCCACCCGGGCGCTTTCCTTACGGTCACAATAGCTTTCATGCGGCCCGCGCCCATACCACGAAAAACGGTTGAAGGCGCCGGGCAAAGTCAGGCCCAAACCCAGGCGCGGTAACGGCGGGATTTCCTGCGGCACCGTGCCGAACGCCACCGACATACGGATCACCACATCGCCGGATCCGCAGATCTCGTAATGATAGGCACAGGTCATCAGCGGCGTCCCCCACGGTGTGGCATAAGCCGCTACGACGGTCTCCGCTTCCAGGACGATCAGACCGGGATTGATTTCCCGGAACTCAACCCGTGCCGTGCGATGTTGCAGACGATTATAGCCGTACGCAATCCATTCCTTGGCCATCGCGCGGGCATCGTTATCGGTCGGTGCCCGCCAGACCTGGAGCCGGGGTCCGCGCAGGACCAGGGAAACGCCCTGATATTGCCAGGCTTCCATGAACCCGCTCCGGCGATTGAAAATCAATTGAAACTCCTGCCCGGTGATCGTCACCCGGTCATTATCCTGCGCCATATGAAGCGGCGGCATATCGGCCACGCGAACCGGATGCGGCGCCGCCGCCTCCAGCGGAACCTGGAACTGGGACCAGGCCACCTCATGACCACGCACCGCCCAGAGCGTATCTTGGGCAAGCGTGAAACTCAGTTCCAACCAGTACAGAGCGCCGGGCTCCGGCTTCGGAACCGCATAGGGCACCGTTACATTCATCGTTCCGCCGGCCGGCACGTCGAGAACCGGCAAGTCTCCCTGCTCCAGAATTTCGTCGTCCCGTTTCAGTATCCAATGCGCCTGCAGATGGAGAAGTGAAATAAAATCATGGCGATTCGTGATGGTCACCCGTCCCGCGGGCAGATCGACGGCTTCCACGACAACCGGCTCCAGGATCTTCTTGTATTCAATCAGCCCGGAATGGGGCACGCGGTCCGGAAACGTCAAGCCGTCGATGCAGAAATTGCCGTCGTTGGGGTGATCTCCAAAATCGCCGCCATAAGCAAACCACTCCTCTCCGGCAGCCGTGCGCCGGCGGATGCCGTGATCTACCCATTCCCAGATGCACCCGCCAATCAGACGCGGATGCTCCCGGATGGCGTCCCAGTATTCCTTCAGGTTGCCGGGACCGTTGCCCATGGCATGGGCGTATTCGCACATGAAAAACGGCCGGGAATCATCCTGGCGCCGGCCCTCCTTGATCAATTCCTCCACCGACGGATACATGGTGCTGACCATATCCACCTTGTCGGCATTACCTGCTCTTTCATAATGAATCGGCCTGGTGGGATCGGCCTGTCGAATCCAATCGGCCATGACGTCATGATTCGGCCCGTAGCCCGACTCGTTGCCCAGCGACCAAATAACGACGCTGGGATGATTTTTGTCCCGCTCGACCATGCGGATGGCGCGATCAACGAAGGCGTCCTTCCACAAGGGCTCCCGTGCCGGAATATCCGGGGCCGAGTATCCAAACCCATGCGTTTCCAAGTCCGCCTCGTCCACCAGATATATTCCATAGCGATCGCACAGGTCATACCAGCGCGGATCATCGGGATAATGCGAGGTGCGCACTGTATTGATGTTGTGCTGTTTCATCAGCCGGATGTCTTTCAGCATCCAGTCATAGGACACCACATGCCCAAGATCGGGATGAAACTCATGCCGGTTCACGCCCCGGAGCTTCACCGCCACGCCGTTGATCCACAACTGCCGATTCTTGATTTCGACCCGCCGGAATCCGACATTGACGGACTCCACTTCGACCACGGCGCCATCGGATCCGGTTAGCGTCAAGACCAGCGCGTACAGATTCGGTTCCTCGGTATTCCATTTCCGGGGGGCGCGCACCGGGATATCGGCCGCCAGGCATTTTTCATCGCCGCCCTTCAGCGTCAGCGCATTGCCGAGCGTGCCCGTCGCCGCGGACTGGCCCGCTTCGTTAAGGAGTTGGAAATCGACGCGATACCCGGCGCCGGACGCCTCGGCGTAATTTTTCAAGGCAACCTTCAGTTCCAAAACGGCGTCCGCGTTCCGATCGTCCAGACACGTACGGACCGCCACATCCCGCATGTGGACTACCGGTGTCGCCACGAGGAAGACATCCCGGAATATGCCGCTCAGACGCCACATATCCTGGTCTTCCAGATAACTGCCGTCGCTCCACTGGAATACCTGGACGGCCAGCGTGTTGACGCCCGGCCGGATATGCGCCGTGATGTTAAACTCCGAGGGCATATGACTGCCCTGGCTGTAGCCCGCCTGCCGGCCGTTGACCCAGACATAAAACGCCGAATCCACCCCCGCAAAGTGGAGAAATACCTGCCGGCCTTGCCAGTGGTCCGGCGTTACGAACTGCCGACGATAACAGCCAACCGGATTATCGTCCGGCACATGCGGAGGATCCAGCGGGAACGGATATTGCACATTCGTATATACCGGTTTCCCGTAGCCATGCATCTGCCAGTTGCCGGGAACCGGGATAGTGGCCCAGGCGTCATCCTGAAACGCGACATCATAAAACTGCGGCGGCACGGCGGCCGGAGATTGGACATAATTGAATTTCCAGTCGCCGTTCAACAACCGAAACCACGGTGAAACACCCCGCTCATTCCGGCGGGCGCTCGCACTGTCCGAATAAGGCAACAAAGTGGCATGCGGCGGTTCCCGATTCCGTTCGAGCACCAGGGGATTTTCCCAATCATTCTCCGAAGGTTGGTTCCTCATGTCCATGGCATACTCCTATTTACGATTAAAGACTCGAAAACCGCCGGCCGGCTTGTGCGCCATGGAAATCACCTTCATGACCTCCACGGCCTCCGCGAGGCTGATGGGAAACTGCGTGCCTCGGCGAATGGCCCGATACAACTCATCCCAGATGGTGCCCATATTGACTTGACACCGGGGACTCACCGGTATTGTTTTTTCAATCCAGCGCAGAGTTTCCGGATGCCCGAAACCGGCGCCGGGCGTGCCGGGATCGGCTTTGCGGAGTTTTAGTCGTTGGCGGGGATCCAGATATTTCAACGTCATCGAGGCGCCGGTGCATGACAACGCACCCCGCGTGCCCGCCACCAGCCATTCCGGTTCGCCGATGGCGGCGCCGCCGCTGATTTCAATATCCACGATACGCCCGTTGGCGCCGTTCAGGATCAGCTTGATATGGTCTTCGGCATCGCCGACGGCGGCCACCAGCTTCACATCGCTCCAGACCTGTTTCAGCGGCGCATCCAGCAGGCGAAGGCCGTGGTCAACCAGGTGCGGACCCCAGTTCAGGAGCTGGCCGCCGCCAAACCGTTTCAAGGTCTGCCAATCATCCCGGCGTTGAAATTGCATGCGCCGGAGCTTGATTTCATAAACAAAACCCAGAATACCGGAGGCAATGATTTCCCGAATGTGCTGGAACGCCGGTTCAAATCTGCGGTTATGCCGGATATAGAGATGCCCATTGAGGAATCGCGCCAGTTTCTGAAGCTGGAGCGCCTGGGCATAGGTTTGACAGATGGGTTTTTCCAGGAACACTATTTTGCCGGCGTTCAAGGCCAGCCTAGCGTGCTCAAAATGATCGCAGGAACGCGTCGCAATATCCACCAGTTCCACCTGGGGATCGGCAATCAGTTCTTCAATCCGGGAATACACGCGGCATCCGTATTGCCGAACCATGTGCTCCCGGCGTTCCGGAATAACATCGCAGGCCGCCACGATCGTAAACTTGGCCTCTTTGCCCTTGAGCTCCGCACAATGCATGCCACAGCCGGCCCGGCCGAGACCGACAAGCCCCAACTTGACAGGGTGATTGTTCATAGTTTGTACCTGTTTGTTCGCGCTGATTTTTTGTGCAGGTCGTGTGTTTCGCGAATTACATTCCCGCCTCATGAAGATATTGGCGGCTGACGGCCAGGTCCAGCAGGGATTCCCTCAAGTGCGTATCATGTTCCACAAAAATCCAGCCGTCATATTCCGACTTCACCAACTCCTTGAGAAACTCCGGGTGATCCTGGCCGCTATTGCCGGCTCCCAATTCGCAAAAACGACCGCGTTCCTGCCAGCGATCCAGGCCGATACTCGGTTTGGTGACCAGCCATTCCTTAACGTGAACCGCCGCCAGACGACTGGCATATCGGCGCACGATGTCAATCGGATCGCCGCCCGCGGCAGCCAGATGTCCCGTGTCGAGGACCAGCCCGCACTCCGGACAGCGGGCAAGAAATTCCTCCAACTGGGCCTGCGATTCCACCAGCGATCCGAGATGATTATGAAGACCAACGCGGAGGCCATACCGGGCACATGCCTTGACCTGAATATTCGCCTGACGGCAGAACGTGTCAAAGTCCTTGCCATTCACACCGGCCCAGACATACGGTTTCCCCAGCGCCGCCGTCCACTCAATGGAAGTTTCCGGCGTCGGCCCCCGGCAGGTGGTGAAATCCATGCCCAGACGCCGGTAGACCGCCGCTTTTCCGATCGCCTGATCCGCTGAAATCGCCTCCAGCCGCTCCACACCTTCAAAACCGATTTCCTTGAGGCGGACCAAGCGCTCTTCGATATCAAAACAACCGCCGTCCCAAACATTCATTCCGTAATCAGCAACGCCAATGCGCATGGAATACCCTTTCCTTTATTACAAGCCGAATCTTGCTCTCGACCGCCGGGAGCAGGAAAAGAACCGCTAAAGTGAAAATTAGTATGCTATAAATGCCCCCGAGTCAATCTATCATTATGCACGGTTTGATCATGGACAATCGTGACGATTACGCTAGAATGCTATTACTTTGATTCAACCATCCATCGCAGGAATTGGAAACAAGGAGGGCACGATCATGTGTAAATGTTGTGGCTGTAAACCCGTCAAGCGATCATCGGCGAAGAAGCCGGCCCGCAAGGCCAAAACGAAAAAAGGAAATAAGCACGTCAGGCATCGGTCTGCATGACGCCGGCGCCGGATACTGTTCCCCCGCCGGCTTGATTGCGGCAACCATCGGAGGATGTATGATCCAAGCCTGGGTATGCGATTCGTTAGAACGCGTTTTCCCATCTTCAACACCTCAACGATCCCTTTTGCGGTTGGATGTCGCGCGGGGTGAAAAATTCAGTTTTCAGGTCGCCGTCATTCCGGATTGCCCGCTTGTGCTCAACGCCAAGGTGAATTGCGCCCCGGGGCTCACCGCCATTATCCGGCGGGTTGGTTATGTTCCCCTGCTCCGCCGAAACGAGAGCGCAACGGCAAATAACACCGAAGGCTACGACGTCATCCCCGGGTTGGTGCCGGATCCTCTCTACGATGATTTTCAATATACTCTGCCGCCCAGGTCCGCCAGCGCCTTCTGGATTTCCGGTATGGCGGCACCCGACTGCCGTCCCGGTCTGAAAAAAATCCAAGTTGTTCTTGCGTCCACCGACCTGCATCGGAAAGAGGCTGTCACGCTGACCGCCGGCATTCAGGTTCATCCGGTCCGACTTCGGCCGCGGAGCGGATTTGACGTAACCCACTGGTTCTACGCCGATGCGCTTTGCGACTGGTATAAAGCGGATCCCTGGACAGAGGATTTCTGGAGGATCGTTCCACCATACATACGCAACGTCGCTGCCCACGGTCAGAATGTTCTCTATGTCCCGGTGTTCACTCCGCCGCTTGACGGTGTGAAACGCCCCACGCAACTGCTGGGCGTCCGCCGGACGGGAAAGGATAAATACGCATTTGATTGGTCCCAGGTCAGGCGCTGGATCCGGACAGCCCGGCAATGCGGGATTGAAAAATTCGAGTGGTGTCACCTGTTCACCCAATGGGGCGCCCGATTTGCCATCCGCATCTATCAGAATCAATTTAGCGAAGATACTCTCCTGTGGCCGCCTGAAACTCCCGGCACGGGTGAAATCTACCGGGCGTTTCTGGCTCAATTTCTGCCGCAACTGCACCGGTTTTTGCTCCGGGAAAAACTACTGGACCGGTCCCTATTCCACCTCTCGGATGAGCCTCATGGCGACGAGCATCTGGAGAGCTACCGACAAACCCGGGCCATGCTCCGGGAACTGGCACCCTGGATGAAAGTCATGGACGCGCTCAGCGATATCCGCTTTGCGAAAGAAAAACTCGTGGACATGCCTGTCCCCAGCATCCGCACCGCCAAACAGTTCTGGGCGGAGCAGATTCCCTGCTGGCACTACTACTGCTGTTCGCCGCGCGGGGATTATCTTAACCGTCATCTTGAAACCCCGCTGGCGCTCATCCGCATGTCCGGCTGGCTGTTCTACCGGTTCCAGGCCCGCGGATTCCTCCACTGGGGCTACAATTACTGGTACAAGAGCCAAACCCGCCAGTTGATCAATCCTTTCTTCGAATCCGACGGTCTGGCCGCGCCGGGCTGGGTCAGCGGCGATCCGTTTGTGGTCTATCCGGGACCGAACGGGCCGCTGGATTCCATCCGCTGGGAAGTGTTCGCGGAATCACTGCAGGATTATCAGCTGCTCCAGACCCTGAACATTTCGCCGGAAAAGCTGGCCGGAGAATTTGTGGATTACAATCAGTTCCCCAAGTCGGCAGCATGGCTCCGGAGCCGGCGGCGCCGCCTGCTACAAACAAAATAAATCCTGGTTTTCTTTAAGGGAGGAACATGAAATGAGCGAAAATTGTCCCCATGATTGTCAGGCTTCCAAATGGAAGGAGTCACGAAAAGATCCCGTTCGCGAAGAATTGCTGAGTCAAGGCAAAGAACCTGATTTTGAGACCATAAGCGCCTTGTTTTCCGCGACAACAGGTGCTGCGGCCTTTGATCAGACCGTCATCAATGGCAATATCGAGCGATTAAAGACAGTTCCCGAAGTTAATACCGGTTGTCATTTTCTGGATCTCTCCGTAAAGACAGGCCTCGCCTTTATTGATGCCACCTTCCAAGGCGACCATCCCAAGTATGGCGTGAAGGTATATGGAGAGAATTGCCATGACGGCTTCCCGCCGACGATAATCGCCGCCGTGGACGCATTGTCAGCCTGGGGATTGAATCTGCGCGCAAGGCAAATTTTTCGGTACTGGATTCTGAACTTGATCCATGCTGATGGCACTATTGACTATTATGGTCCTTCAATCAGCGAATACGGACAACTCCTCCACACGGCCGCCTGCCTGGAAGAACGCGCCGGCATTGAAGGATGGTGGCATGATTGTTTCCCGCCGCTGGATCGCCTGGCAGATCACCTTCTCAAGCTTCGGACCAGTGCAGAAAAAGATGACGGACTTATTGTCGGATCCCCCGAGGCGGATGAAAGAAAAGAATTCGGCAAATACTTCCACAATAATGCCTGGGCAGCTAAAGGACTTCAGCGGTGGGCAGACTTGTGCGAGCGACGAAGCGTTGCGCCATCGACGGCAATCGACCGAATCCGAAATACCGCAAAGGCTATCGAAAAAGATACGCTTGAAGCAATTCGTAAATGTTGGCCGGACGATCCTGCCGACTGGTGGCTCACTCCGCGAGTAGAGCCGCTGAAACGTCCCCAATCCCTTACCGACACCAGGGAGGCGTCTTATACAAATTACCGGTATTGGCCGGAACTGCTTTCAAGCGGTGTTCTCCCAAATGAAATGGCCAACAGGATTGTCGACGCGCGCTTGTCCGCCGGCGGACAGTTCTGTGGTATGACGCGGTTCGCTGACTGGCTTGATGATTGGCCTCTGGCCGACTACCTTTATGGGTTATGGGATTTGGGACGAAAGCGTGATTTTCTTCTTTCCCTTTATGGACACATAGCGTATCACCAGGCAAAAGATCACTTGACCGCATATGAGCAAGTCACATTTCCTCCAGGAAAAGAGAAGGCCGCTTACAGTCTGCCGTGTCAGCTGGTCGCTGCCCGTGCCGCTCGATTATTGGTGAAGTAAAGATGCTGACCGCCATCAAGCAGGATACTATTAACTCATAATTACCGTAAAAATAAGGGGGAAAGCAGAAGATAGATGGGCGACGACCATCGCAAAAGTCAACCGCGTGTCAAAGTATTTAACATCGAGGAGGATATCATGCGTATTCATTGGCATATGACGCGATCGGTGAAGGGGAAAAAGAATCAGGCGACAGCGAAAATTATAATGGCGGGCCTGGGTTTGTTGATCATGGCCGGGCCGCTTTCCGGCGCAACCCGGGTGGCGGTGTATGACGTCGTTGCCGACGGCGGCACAAGTTACCAGCAGAACGCGATTGTCCAGGCGCTGAAAGCCCAGCCGGATTTCCAGGTGGAGCTTATTCCGGACCTGGCTTTGGAACGCTTGTTGAAATATGATGTGCTGGTTCTGCCGGTCGGCAGTGGAGGGATGGACGTGATTTATGCCGGCGGCGGGAAGGCCGGCGGCAGCCAGATGACAACAACTGTACCCAGTTTTATCGAGGCCGGCGGCGGCGTGCTTGACTGTTATGGTCATGTCGGCGGCGGCTATCCTCCTGCCAAGGAAAACACGCTTTATCCGTCTGTGGCAAGTTTAGCCGGTGAATACCGGTTCTTTAAGAAAAAATCGCCTGCATTTAAATCGGTCGGTGATCATCCGGTCTCCGCCGGGATTGACGAACTGCGCGCTTCCGTGCCGCCCAAGGGCAATGATTGGATGAAAGACAACGGCACTCTGATGAAGTGCGAACGTAATGGGCAAATCGTTTTTGCCGACCCGGAAATACCGTACTTCGGAATCGTGATTGCCGGCGACTACGGTGGGGGTCGTGTTGTCATTTCGGGTCTGCTCTTCGGATCGTTGGTGACAAACACAGCGACAAAAGACGAAATCGTCGAGAAAGAACTTTTAGGCAAGGAGCTGAAGGTAAAGGAGGCGATAGTTATCGACGAGCAGAAAACGCGTCTTCTCGTCAATAGCGTGAAGTGGTTGGCCACACCGTCAGCAGCGGATAAGTCCAGGGAATATGCCGTCGTTCGCCTGGCAGAAGTGGAAGCGCTGGTAAACGGCCGGACGCAGAAAATCCAAAAACATGTTGCGGAGTTAAAACAGGCCGAAGCCGAGGCAGGCAAACGCAACACCGACCTGACTGCGTTAAAGGACCAGATCGCCAAAGCTTCCGCGCTGGCAAGCGAACAGATCGGCAGTTTTGGTGAAGGCATCAAATCGGCCAAGACCAAGATGGACGCCGCGCTGAAGAAACCTTCGCGCGAGGGATTCGCGGATTTGTTTCTCGGCTTGAACACCTTGGCCGGCCGGCTGAACGCCGACAGCGTTGCAACCATCCTGGCCGTTGATGAGGCTGCCAATGAAACGATGCGCAAGAGCAATATTAAATTTTCGCGCGCGATGCCGAAATACCCGCGATTCATGTTTCACGTGTTGATGCATGTCCGGATGGGCGAGCCCAGCGATGTGGTCATGGACAAGTATTTGCGCGAGCTGGCGGAGGAATTGCACTGCAACGGTGAAGCCGGTCTTGTGGAGGATGTCCGCAGTCCCGGCCAATGGTTCGCCGACGAAAAGGTCATGAGCCGTTACCTGGCCTATTGCCAGGCGCATGGCCTCAAATGGTTTGCGTTCACAACCAATCCGATGGGCACCGGTTTGGAGACGAACGGCGCCGTCGAGTTATACGCCCGGTCGCCCGCCTTTGCGGGATTGTTTCTTGACGAGCCCATTTACTTGTTTGGCCGGGGCAACTACAGCATGCAATATCCGGACATGGACGCGCATTTCCGCGAGTTCCTGAAAAAGAATTACAGCACCGAGGAACTGAAGAAGCTGTTGATCAATCCCGATACGATCCAACTGAGTAAATTCGACGATAGCGCTCTGCTCAAAGATCCGTCAAAGGGTGCCGTCAACCCGGAACTGGACAAGGTGCTTGACCCGGTCGTGGACAGGGCGGCGCGAGACGACTATCAAAAGGCGCTCTGGATGGTGACCGGCGAGTTTTTCCGGGACGAAATGCGGAGCACGATGGAAAAACCCATCGGCCTGATGAAGAAGATTGATCCCGACCTGACTGCATGGATCAATCTGAATATTTCTCCGGCGTACAGTTTCGGCCAAAGCGTAACTGCCAGCGGCGATATCGCCGACGTGGTAGGGTTTGATCCCTACAATTCCGGCGCGATTGCAGAATGCGTGATGATGGAGATGGCGCGCGGTGGAGGCGTCGGCAAAAAGATATGGGGCATTGCTTTTGGCGGCGGCAAATACACCTGGAATCAGTCGCTGTATCGTCGCCACCTCTACAATCTTGTTCTGCACGCGGACGGGGTGGCCATATTCGCTTGGAGCGGAATATACAAGCACCAGCACGGCTGGAGTGATGGGAGGCCGGGCTGGTCGCCCGGCTTCTGGGAGCAGACTGCGGATGTCTTCAAGAATGTGGAGAAGGTCGAGGACTACCTGTGCGACCGGCAATCAATGGCGAAAGTGGCGTTGCTGATGTCCGAGCGAACGATGTGGGGCAACTACTTCGTGCCTTGGGGAGGAAAAGGCCAGGGCACCCGTTACTTTAGCACGATCGTTGCCCTGTACGCGGCGCTCCAACAGTCACATGTGCCGACCGACATCATCTTTGCCGAGAAATTCAGCAAGCTAAACCTGTCCAAATACGCGGTACTCATCTGTCCGACCGCAGGGTGCCTGGAAGACGCCGAGATGGCCGCCTTGCGCGAGTGGGTGAAGGCGGGCGGCGTCCTGCTGGCCACATCGCGCACCAGCGGGAATGACCGCTACGGCCGCCAACGCCAGGACTACGCACTGAGCGATATGTTCCGCGCGTCGTATCAGGAGACGAAGGCGGATAAGGACATCATGAAGGTGCTCAATTCCCCGCTTAGTATCCAAGCGACAAATCTTGAGTATAACGCTGATGAGCGCGACGTGCTGAAGGCGTTGTCCGGCGGGACGGTGATCGGTCAGTGGAGCGACGGCAGTACCGCGGCGGTACTGGCCGACTACGGCAAAGGCGCCTGCATATTTGCCGGGACAACCTTCCTTGGCCTGGGTTATGACGGCCTCGGCAGTGCACGTCACTGGCCGGCGCGGTTCCGGTTCAAGCCGGGGGTGCGCGAGTTCCTGGACGGCTGCGTGAACTGGGGCTTAAAGCGGCAGGGTCTTGACTCGGCCGTCGTGTTGGATAAAGACCTGCTTGACCTGATGGTGGACGTGCGCACGCAGAAGACGGCGGAAGGTCAGGAGCGGCTGATCGTGCAGTTCCTGGATTATGGCGATGTCTATACACTGGATCCGACCAAGGCCAAGAGCGTGCCGTTCAAGACCGGCGTGCCGGATGATTGTTACGTGGCGCATCCGCATAAAGCAATAACGCTGAAGGTGCGCTTGCCGGAGGGCTGGGCGCCGGACAAAGTCAAGGCCATGAATCCGCTGACGGGCAAGGAACTGGCCGGGAAAGCTGATGGAAAATATTTCAGCCTGAATATCGATCAATTTGTGCTCTACAACATCATCGTCCTGGAGGCGGGGAAATAATAGAAGGGACTAACTACATGCAAAACGAAAAGAAGTGGTACGAGAAACCGATGCGGATTGCCGCGCTGCAATGTTCTTCCGAAGGCAAGGCAATGAAAGTCCTTGATGTCTGGAGCAATTGCGGCTTTGACGTTGAGCAGTTACTGCATCTTAGCGCAACCGGGTATTCAGGCTACCTGATGAGAGACAAGGAGCCTCAGATACGCGCGTACATCAAACAGGCGCATAAGAAGGGCATGCGGATCATCTTTTATATCGCGCCGGGCGCGGGTGCGGAGGATTTTTTCAAGGAGCACCCGGATTGCATCCAGAAGAACGCCCAGGGCGACAAATGCGGCGGGGCGTGCATGAACTCGCCGTATCGGGACAGGCTCATAGCCGACACGGTGGACGTCGCCCGCATCGGCGCCGACGGCATATTCTATGACGGCCCGTGCGTAAGCGCCTCCGGCTGCTACTGCCAATACTGCCGGAATCTCTTCCGCGAGCGCCACGGCCAGGACCTGCCCAAGAAAGAGGACGTGCATGATCCTCTCTGGCACAAATTCATCGACTTCCGCTACGACACGATCGCCAACTACCTCATTGACGCCAACGCGGCGCTGAAGGCAAAGTTTCCTGAGGCGATACTGTATATGAATGGCCATCATGTCGCCTCCGACATCGACACCGGGCGCGACAACCGCAGGCTCATCAAGGGCCAGGACATTCTTGGGGCCGAGGGCGGGTTCATCTTCTATCGCAGGCCCGAGCAGATTCCATACTGGAAGGCAGGCGGCACGGCCAAGCTCATCGAGGCCCAGTCCGGCGGGAAACCCACGGTGATCTTCGCGGCTGGAGATCACAAGCCTTGGAACCGCTACTTGCACACCGCGGCCCAGACCAGGCTGCTCTATGCCGACAGCGTCGCCAACGGCGCCAGCGTCTGGTACGGCCTTCATTCGCCAATCGACGACATGAGCCATCCCGGCGGGCAGGCAGCCAAAG
Organism: Verrucomicrobiota bacterium; assembly: GCA_018898455.1. Classification (GTDB taxonomy): domain Bacteria; phylum Verrucomicrobiota; class Kiritimatiellia; order JAAZAB01; family JAAZAB01; genus JAHIJO01. The sequence goes on from JAHIJO010000205.1 coordinate 18,973, forward strand.
AGATGAACCGATTCCTGGCCAAGAATCAGAAATACTACGCTGGCGCCAAGTCGATGGCCCACGTGGCACTGATGCGCTCGGCCGCAACCATCGACTATTACCAGCGTGAGACGGACATGTCGGACTTCACCTCCGAACACCAGAACAAGGTCGAGGGCCTGCTGGGCAGTTTTGCCAAGTGCTTCGCGGGCTTCTACGAAATCCTGCTCCGCTCGCACATTCCCTTCGACCTGGTGGATGAGCAATCGCTTTGGGAAGACGTGATGACCAGGTACGACACGCTTGTCCTGCCCAACTGCGCGTGCATGGACCAGCGGACTGCCGGGGCGATAAGGGACTTCGTCGCTTCCGGCAAACAGGTCGTTGCAAGCTTTAATACGTCGCTTTATGACGAGCTGGTCGTGCAGAAAAAGGACTTCGCCCTGGCCGACGTTTTCGGCGTGTCGTTCATGGGGGATTACCACGACTTCAAGACGGCAAGCTACCTGTCGCTGGCGACCGACCACGCTGTAACCAAAGGCATTCGCCAACGGCTCATGCCCGCCCCGGCCTGGGGCTGCAAGGTGCGGGCCGACGGTGCCAAGGTGCTGGCGATGTTCAGGGAACCGACGCATTCGCAATACGTTCCTTTGAAGCCCGAAACCACGCCGGCGATTACCGTGAACACCGTCGGCAAGGGCCGGGCTGTCTTCTTCGCCGGCAACTTCGGCGAGCACTACCTTGACTACGGCATACCCGAGCACCGGATGCTTGTGGCCAACGCCGTCGCGTCTTTCGGCAAACCGCTGGTGACACTGGCTGACGCGCCGGGTTCGCTCGAAGTCGTCCTTCGGCGGCAAGGCCCGGAGGCCATTGGCGAGGGCAACCAGGAACGGATTATTGTGCATTTGGTCAATTTCACCGGCGAGATGAGAAGGCCGCTGGAGCGAATCATTCCCTGCCGCAACGTGGAAGTTACGCTCAACATCGGCAAGAAAGTAAGCTCGGTCCGCGCCCTTGCCGCAAACAAACCCCTGAAATTCGCGGTGAAAGGCCGCTCGGTGCGGTTCGTCGTGCCCGAAGTCCGTGAATACGAGGTGATCGCCGTGGAGACGAAGAAGTAAATCAACAACTCAAGCCGCGAATGACACGAAAACGTCCGTGGATAGAGATCAATCAACAGTAAGATATTAAGGTTCCTATCATTGTCTGGTCTGGACTGGTTTCGTAGGGACTGCGATCACGCATGGCCGTCTGTTGCGGCGCGCCGCAAGCGGCGCCCCCACAATCGGTCCAGGTTATTTCAGGAAGGTTATCATGACCGACGTCATTCCATCGCTGATCGCTCGTGTTGACCAGGAACGCCTCAAGCGCAGCCTCTTTTATCTTGCCAAGGATCCGCTGCCCTTCCGTAAGCTTAACTATACAATCCCCGGCCACGCCAAGAACACGCTTTACGAGGCCGACGATTACATTCAATCACAATTGGAATTCTCGGGCTATGCCGTGGACAAGGAGGGCGTCAAGGTCCAGGCGTTCCGCTGCGACAGCACCAAGCCCAAGTCGGACCAGTATTCCAGTCCTGCTGCCGACGACCCCTGGTACACCGCTTACAACATTTACGCAAGAAGGCCAGGCCGCGAAATGTCCGGCGAGGTCATCCTGTTGCTTGGGCACAAGGACTCGCAAAGCTGGGTTGACTCACCGGGGGCATACGACAATGCCGGCGGGACGGTCGCCCTGCTGGAGATAGCCCGAGTGCTGAGCAAATACCGGAACCGTCGGTCCCTGTGGTTCCTGTTTTGCAACGAGGAGCACTGTCCCTGGACTAGCCCCGCTGCGGCCAAGTTGTGCAAGTCCCGCGGCGACAATCTGGTTGCCATTTTAAATCTCGACAGCATTGCCATCAAGTCCCAGGTCAACATAGATGCCGGCAGGAAGACCAACCTCTCGCTTTACACCGCCCCGGAGGGCAAATTTCTGGCCGAGCTGATGTCCGAGGTTAACCGGACCTACGGGATCAACCTGGAACAGCAGATTCACTGCCGGTCTTCGCCTGCCGGGGACGACGGCTCGTTTGTCAAAGAGGGGTTCACACGAACCATACTCAACATAGGCTCCCATGATAATGACCCCAACTACCACCTTGAGAGCGACCTGCCGGAGTACGTCGATATCGAAAATATCCGCCTGACCACCCAGGCGACCCTTGCGGCAGTGGTGAGTTTGGATCAGACCTGAAACAAGCTGATAGGTAATGCAAGCCAAAAATCACTGGGAGGACGATTTCCGTCTCCTCTTCCGTCTTACCCCACCCTTTTTTCAGAGACCTATTGGAGCCTGTCCTGTTCAAGGTGCCGTGCGCACGGCACGCCCCCAAGTCCAGGAGAAGAAGTCCGCACGAGCCGTCCTCACATAGTCAACCCTGCCGCGGTCCGCTACGCGCAACTCCCCGGTCGCGACATCAGTATAGCGCCAATCCCCGCCGCGCCACCCGGCGCCTACGTATGTCCCAGGCCACCCCGTCACGTTCGCGGTGCCGCCAACCGTTAGCGTGCCGTCCCCGTGGATCCCCGTGAATGCGCGCCCCTCCGCCGTACTCACCTTGATCGGCCATTCCCAAATATTTCCGGATAGTTGCATCATCCCATAATATCCGGCGCCCGTGTTCGTTCTCGTCCCGAAACCAATCCCCAGACAGCCCACGCGCATTGGCCCTGCCATGCCACTGTAGCCAATTACGCAGTTGGCGTTAGCAGGCAACGGCGCCTCGTTGGCTTGGCCTGCGTTGACGACGCTCGTCGCCTTGGTTATATTCGTGGTCCCCCACGCATACTCGCCCTTCACCGGAATATTCGTTCCGCGGCACGCTTTTTCGTACTCCAGTTCCGTCATCGGCCGCAAGCCCGCCCAGTCCACAAAAGCCGCTCCATCCGCCCAATTATTGTAATTGCACGCCACGTGGGGCGCGCTCGATGTGTAGACTCCACCCACATTCGTGATGGCGTAACGGGAGCTGGGGATGGCTATTGCATACCACCGAGAAGTCGCCTGCGCGGTGGTCAGCGTGTTGAGGAAGTCCACATATTGACCCTGGCTGATCTCGTACTTCATCCCATAGAACGCCGCATACCCCTTCGGAAACGCGACTGGCAGCACTCCCGGCGAACCAATAGCTCCGGTGGCCCACAAACAATTTGGCTGATTGGTTAACAATATCTGGCCTTCGGTCTGAACCAGAAACGGCATATTGGCGCTGGTTCCATCATGAAAGCGGCCGGACTCCGTCCCATTCGTGCTCCCCACGTAGAACGCACCCGCCGGCACATATACCATCTCGATCGCACAGACCTTGAGTTGCGCCGGCACGGAGTCCGGTACGCCGTCGGATACATAGTTCCAGCGCAGACACACATTGCTGGCCGTGAACAAACCGGAACCGTTCGTGTTCCGATAGATAAAGACGCCGGTGCCGTTGGTTCGCGGTGTTCCCGAATACCCCGGAAAATTGGTAGTGGGCGACAAGCCCACGGTAATCGTACTCCCGGCCGGGGGTACATGGTCCGCCGCGTTGGTGCTTAATGAAGCATGATGCCAATCACTCCAGGAGCTTCCGGTTGTGTTCGTGCGATATTTCACGAATATCCAAGCCGCATCCCAGTTGTACGGCTCCATCTGCCCTCCGCCAGCCAGATCACAACGCCAAGAATTTGTCCAGGCAATGTCAAACTTCACCAGCCAATGACTGCCACGAGCCCGGTTAACACCCGACACGTTGGTAACCGAAATATCATTTGCCCAGCCCGCGGCACTGACCAACCAACAGGCTATGAACACCGTCGCGCCGCTCGTTGTTGTTCTCATGTCCATCATGATAATCCGTTCTCCCTGATCTTTGTCCAAAAGTTCTTCGTAAAGTCCATAATGATCTTCCGGGCCAAGCAAAAATGATCCGCAAGAGCATACGCCTCCGGTAAAGAACTTATATTTATAAACGTGCCGCGCGGTATGCTAGTGATTCCGATAGAGGACTCATACCCTTGCCCGTTACCAGCGAAATAGGCGCCGGCCGCGGCATTATTTGACACACTGGTGAATAATATTAAAATCAGCACCACAATCACACCGGATATCGTCTTCATATTTCTCACCTCTTCCTTTTACCTATGGCAGAGATTTCAATTTTAGTAAGCGCCTTGAGCGGGAAGCTGAGATAAACTTTACTCCCATCTCTGACCCAGCCATTTTCTTTCAATTCTCTGCGGGCGGCAACTTTGGTTACCGGTTGACCGTCAATGGTTATCGCAATGTCCGTATCGATGATAAGATCGAAACTAAGCGTGAAGTCCGGACAGGTGAACGGCGCATTAAGGATCAACGTGACTTTTTCCTTTTCTTGGCTGGTGGTGATCTTGCAGGTCTGGCCGGCCGTAAAATAACGCGCTATTTCACTGACTTTCATCCATTTAACCCGGTCGCCGAGATGCTGGTTGACGCGTCGTTCAATCTCCTGTACCGCCAGGAGGCCTTTCCGGGTGCCGTTGCCATAAAGCGACTGCCAGTGCGTGTAGAAAGTAAGATAGCTCCCGGTCTTCATCAGGTCCAGGAACCGGCCTTTTTGGCCGTCGGCCGTGACGAAGTAATCCGCCATCAGGTTGACCTCGCCCTTGCCGCTGACGGCTTCCCACATCGGTTCAACGGTGGCGGCCGGGATGCTCACCACGACTTCCCCGTTGGCCTGATCAAGATACATGATCTTAGGCAGAACCTTGGCTGATTTTTCATCTACGTCAAGGAAGTAATAACCGAGCTTGATCCCGTTAACTTTCTTCAAGGCGGCCAGAACCGCCGGCGCGTAAACATTGGCCTGATCGCCTTTGAATTCGCAGGGCTGAGTAACGCCGACGGCGGTAAGCCCTGTCTTTTTGAGAATCTCCATGGCAGTCGTCATATATTCGGTCAACTGTTCCAGATTCTGACTTGACGTGAGCTTGTGTTCAGCGATCGGGAGGAGCTTTTTGGTTTTAAGGTCGAGACCAAGCGTATGGGTTAAAATTTCCGGGGTGATATCAAAAGACGGTACAATTTGTTCTCGGACAACTTTTATCCACTCGGCCACCTCTTTCCTGTCATAGCCGTCCAATCCTTCGGCGATACTACCCAATCCCATCGGGTAAGGAACGACCGAAAACTTGCCACGCACACTGCTCCGGCAAACCCAGTCGGCAAATTCCTTGAGAAAAGAAACAGGGATATCCTTTACCATAACTACGTCGGGCGAAGCTTCCCAGCTCTTGAATTGGCCGGCCGCCAGTTTGTCCACGTCGCGCCGAAAATAATACAGCGGGTTAACACCGGGCGCCGGATCATCAATTAGCAGGCTCACGGGAAAACGTCCGTTGGGGAGGTCGACCTTGACGTTGGAAATCGTCGTGCCGGCTACTACGGCGACAGCTGACCCCTGACTCCAGTTGCCGGGATAGATCGTGATGGGTTGAACATATTTTGACGGCTCAGGACGGTACCAAGTATTATCCGGATCAACGCCTTTGATTTCGCCGATAAATTTGCCGTCTTTTTCGGCCCGGATCGTATATGTATAATTAATTACCGACCGCTCTTTTCCCTGCGCATCAATGGAACGGACACACGATTCCGTGACCACCAGAGATTTGCCGGTGTCAGGCAATGGCGTGTGACCGTCCAGTTCGGTGAGTTGCGCGCGGTATGCCGCCATGGGAACACCGAGTTCCACCGTTCCGCCGTTTTCGGGAACAACCGTAACCTTGGCGCCAACGACGGGTTTATTGGAGGCATCCACGACCAGCACGTCTAAATAGTATTTTATGGTAACTGTACGGTTTGAACCTTCAACCACCAGCCCCGCGGCTTTTGTGTTTACCAGGACGGAATTAGCGCCCGATGTGTAAAATTTTCCTAAAAATTCGCAATCACGGATCTCCGGATTACCGGAGGCATAATTGATATAGCTATGTGGAATGCCCGCCACCCTGGTGGCAATAATGGAGGGACTCTTTTTAGGATAATTTCCGAAAGAGAAATATCCGTCACCAATAAAATTATTTATTTCGCAATGGTCAATGACGATGTCATCATGATTCAACCTTAAACCATCGGCCCAACTGTTGGTGTTGCTGAAAAGGCCTTCAAGTTTGACCCGCGTCAATCTTGTCTTGCCGTTCAGAATGATTTGATAGCTGAAACCGCGACCAGCGGAGATATGCGTATCGGCGATGACCACGGTACCGTAATTTACGATCTTGAACTCATGGGCGCCGGCGCAATTGATTTTAAGTTTAACCGGCTGATCCGGTGTTCCGGCAATCGCGAGCTGAGCATCATTGGTGATCACCAGATTGGCGGTCAGGATTGCGGTTTGTTGCCCCGCATTCCAGGAAAAAACATTCGGGTCGGCAATATCCGCGGCCAAGGAGGCCAAAGTGTTGTCTGTCCCGCTAACGGTGATCGTCTTAGTCGCGCTGTTATAGGAACTTTTTGCCAGTCCGGTTGTGACTCCAAAGAATAAGGTCGCCACGATTGTAATCAATCTCGTCTTCATGGTTTATTTCCTTTCTGATGCAAGGTTTTCAAGCAACTGCCTCTTTGCCGCTCGAAACGCGCCAATGTCGCGTTCGTAGTCATGGGCACTTCTCATTACTTTCACTGCTATCTCTCTTGCTTTTGAGGGATTCCGATTCTCAAGGACTCGCAGGAGTTCGCAATCCTGAATGCTTTCCAGTAATTGCTCGGCGCGGACGGAAGAATAGACGCCCAGCGCCGGACGCTGGCTGGGGTACACCAGCCAACCGGCGCCGGGCGAAACGTAGTCCCTGGGGCACGAACGAAACGGATCGTTTTCCCATTCATTCCAAGCCCAGTAGTACCAGCCGCGAAGCCTTTCCACGAAGCAATACCAGAAGATCACGCGCATCTTCATCAGGCTTAGGTCGAGGTAGTGTTGAAAGACAGCTCCGCCCACCCTTTCATCGCGATAGATGCCAACGGCTTCCTCTGCTGCTCCGCCAGTAGTGCCATCCGCGTAAATGCCTACACGGTCCCCCGCCGCTTTCCGTCCCCTGAAGAATTCCAGATGGCTCGCGTAGTAATCGGTGTGAGGCAACCAATAGTTGACCTCGCATTGCGGGTCGTGCCAGTAAAAGTAAGCATCAACCTGTCGTAGTTTCGGAGCATACTTCCGGCAAAGCTTTCTCAGGACCTGGTACTGTTCCGCATGCAAATGAGACGGCTCGGTGCAGAGATGCTGCGCAGAACTGTCCAACCATCCCTTCTCTTCCAGATGCCGTTCCAGCGCCGGGAGCCACCGGCTGAGAAAATGCTCGAAACGCGGGTGCTCGGGCCGGGCCTCGCCAAAAGACACCTTGCCGTCTTTCGCCTCGCAGATCCGACCGACCAGGTAGGGCGCATTGAAATGCGCGTGGCGAAGCTCGTCGCGGGTGGCCAGGGAACAGAAGTTCATCTCATCGCATCCCCCGGCATGCTTGAATATCTCAACAAACCTGTCAAAACGCGAGAAGTCGAAAACAAGTCTGCCGTCGTGGACCGACTTTTCGGTGAGGGCCAGCGGACTGATCGTGATGCCATTCTGCCTGTGTGTACCCATTTCCCTTGCGAACGCAGTCATCAACTCCCAATACTCATCCGAGAAAGTCCGGATTCCGAATTGCCGTTCGAGGAACGATCGGCGCTGGCCATCTTCAGAGTCCGCCGACTTTGGCACGTCCGCTACATCCGGGCTTTGCCTGAAAAGCGCTTCCTCCTCGGGAGTCAAAGCACCCATTCCGTTCTGAAAGAGAGACCCCGATATCGCCGTCCGCTCGTTCGGGAGGTTCACTCCATAAACATGCAGTGCAATCGGGATTTCTGCTTCGTAAGCGGCATCTGCCGTGACAATCAGACGACCGTGCCACACCCCGACCGCTGCATCCGGTGCCACCTGAATCGTAACATAGACAGGCTGGTTCTCGCCTAGCGGGATCTCATCCGGCGGTTGCTCGAAAAGCACGTCCGGGATTTCGCAAGGCGCCTGGCGCAGGAGCTCCACCTGCTGCAATCGCCAGGAGTTCTTTTTGATCGGAATATAGCCTACATACCGGATATCATGTATCGGCAACTCCGAACCGGTCCCGCGACGTCCCGATTCCAGGCGTATGGCCAGCCCTCGTAGTGACTTCCGGCCTGCCGTCACCACTATCTGGGCGGAGACCGACTCCCCGCGCGCGGCATCGAGGACTATTCTTCCTGCCTCGGCCGGCGCAGGTTGATTTCGGAATACTTTGACAAGTGAGTCCACCGCCCATAGAAACGGACCACTTGCTTTACCTATCTCGCTCATTAAGCACCTCTTACGGTCGGCTCTCGCAATCCTTGATGAACTGCGATAAAATATTGCGATATTCCGGCCACAAGGAGAGGTCGTCTTGCAAGCCCATGTCGTGAGGACCGCACTGTTTATACGCCCAGCCGTACCAGTGGCAGTCCGGGAAAAGCTTCTCCACCTCGTCCAACCGGCGGCGCGCCTCGATAAGGCTCGGCTTGTTTCCACCCCAGGCATGGATTGAAAACCAGCAGTGAGCTGTGAATTTCGTCTTCCCTTTGAGGTCAGACCGGTCCACAAGTTGCCGCAGGGCAGGATCCAGCCCTTTGCCTTCGCCTGGCACCGTAACCGCGAACAGGACCACGTCGAGGGCGGGAATCACGGTGTCCCAATCCACACAATTGTTTTCGCGTTCCTTTACCGTCGCGTCTTTGTTCGAGGGGATCGAGATGCTCCAAATAACCTTCTTTGTCGGGTCCGGTTCCTTCAAATACTTCTGCACGTTGACAAAGAAACTTGCAGACCAGGCGCATCGCGCCTGCTGCCAGTCGGACCAACGCACCTGCAATTCTTTCGACTGTTCTGGTGTAGGCGGCAAAACATCTTCCCAAGTCCGGAAGGAGGCCACCCAATCCTTGTTCAAGCGGTCCAGCGTCTGATACTTATCGCGCAGGAAGGCGACGAATTGCTTCCGGCAGGCCGGGTCGTATCCCTGCTCTCGCGCCTTTATCCACTCCCGCAACGGTTCGTCAATGATGTAACCGGCAACGTTCGGGTTTCCTGCGTAATGCCTGGCGACCTCCGAGAGGTAGTTCCGAAGCCCGCCCTTTTCCTGCCATTCCAAGTTCCAGAGATTCTCCGTGATCACGCTCTTCTGTCCCATTCCATTCACCATCGGCTCCGCATCGAATCCCTTCTGGCCGAGCATGAAAGGCCGCCCGCACGTATACACGCAAAAGTAGCTTCTTAACCCCTGGTTGGCGGCTTTCTTGACTGCCGCGTCATACAGGTCGAAAACATCCGGCGTAAAGGCGGAATAGCGGGTATCGACAAGGCAAACATGCGTCAGACCCATGTTAGCCATTTCGGCCAAGTCGCGCTCCCAAGCCGCGATGTCCGTATCCGTCGACCGCATCATACAATATTCGCGTTTGGAGCCGATCTTCTTTTTCCCGACGGGATACATTGGTTTTTCGAGGGAAGAACGATCAATGGGCTTGTCTCCGGTCCTGCAGTCGGAAAGGACCAGCATTGCATCACCGGAACCGGACGCGGTCAGGATGATGCTTGCCGAAAGATACTCGGCGCCACCCTTACTCTGGGTATTCCTGCCCCAATACTCGAAGACCCGTTCACCGATCTTGGCAACATAGTGGATGGAACCGGCCCCACTGCCGAAATCTACCGAGAAGAGGCACGGCACCGAACGACCAAGGCCAATTTCGATGGCCTCTGTGCCGGGATAAAGGTTTTTGACCTCTTTCCCGGAAAGAGGGGTCTTCGGGCGATTCGTATATGCCAAGGTCAGACGATCATGCGGTTCCATTCCCGCCTGAAGGTCGGTCTTGCCGTCTGCCGCCGCCTCAATCCAGATCCCGTTCCTTACGCCACCCTGGAACTGCTGCTCGTAGCAAAGCTGCAGGGAACAGGGAACCTTCAAAAGCTTGAGATCAAAACTCACGGCATGGATATTCTTCTCAAACTTGCCGAGTGCGATTTCCGTTCTGCCTTCTCCGATGAGCAAGGTGATTCCATCCGGTGTTTCTTCGAAACTAATGCAAGCGCCCATAACACTATCCCGCGTGATCCGTATAGATCGCATTCCCGCTTCTCCTTTCCAAGCATTGTCTTCCACTGCAATGAACGCGGCCAGAAACATGTTTAAAACCAATGGTACACAATTCAACCCTACGATTTAGTTTAATGTTCAATAACGACATTAACCATAAACACCAACATCTTTTCTTTCAAGCTGTTTTTGCAGGCAGCACTTCACAAAACTCCACCACGATCCGCCGGAGCCTGGTTGGAGGGGAGCCTTACGCCCTCCATGCGCACGCGATACCGTCCCGGCCCCGGCACTGCCAACCGCACGGAGCCTCCTTCAAAACCGATAATATCCTTCGGAATCAATTTATCATCCAGCAGCACACTGCCGGGCCTCTGATCCACGGCGATGCGGATGTCGGTCGCGCCTTCCAAATCGAGGTAGCCGTACAAACAGTCGATTTCTTCGCTCCCGAAAGCAGCCGTGCAGGCGCGGCTGGCCGAAAGAAGATTGCGGCCAGCGCAGGACAGGCGCGTGGCACGATGCATGGCGAAGCGCTGGAACGAAAGCGATTCCTTGGCCGCCGCCCCGGAAAGGACCGGCCCCTGACCTGAACCGGAAGCAAGGGTCACGGCACACTTCGGTCCGTCGCAGGAGATCCCTTCGTAATCGATCGACTCTTTCCCGAACAGTATGTAGTCGGTCGCGCCTTTCCGGCCTATCCTGGCGCCATAGCAGTCGCCGGAGCCGATCTTTTCGATGGCCGGCGGCGCGGCATCCCCCTTTTGAGGGCAGAGGATGGTCAGGAATCGTCCGGTCTTGACGAGTTCGGCCGTATCCACGGAGATGAACTTGTCGCCCGCAGGCCCGGTGCGAATCCTTGCTTTGCAATTCGCAGGCTCCAGGAATGTCATGGACAGGCGCACCTTGCCCATTTGAACGGAAATCTTTCCTCCGTTCATCTCGATTGCCGCTTTTGCCGGGGGGTGCAGCACCCAGTTGAGGCGGCGGTCCTTCTGTTTCGTCTCCGCATTGTCGAGCATCAAGAAGTAATGGGGCTTCACGAATACGATCTCGCGCCGGTGTTGCGTAAGAGTGGCGGTGGGCATCTCTCCGGTCACCGCATCGTAGTACTTGCTGCCCACGAATTCGGTTATGCGGCCGGTGTCATCGTAGCCTTGGCTGAAAGTATCGTCGTCGACAAGGATCACGTTGTGCGATCCGGGGCGCATGTAATACGTTTTATACAGGGGATTCTCGTAGTTGCCGGGGGTACCCAAGTCTATTGCGAGGCGTTCGCCGAACGCCTCGATCATGAACGTATTCTTGGCCACGTGGCCGTGACAGAGCGGCGGGCCGCTGTAGAAGGCCAGGAAAATATCGTCGGCGCTCCAACCGGTCCGCAACGCCGCAAAGCCGAATTTGCGGAAGACTCGTGACGTCGGCAGATCGTCCGGCGGCACCGGTTTGATCTGCGGATTATAGACCAGGAAGTTCATTATGCCGCCGCTCGGCACGAAGTTGCGTCCGTGGTGAAAGAACCACTGCGGGTGCCCGTCCCCGGTATATGAAGCGCACATCGAGAAGATATGGTTGGCGACCTTGCACTCGTAGTCGGAGTCGCCGAAGTTGGCATATCCGTCCCTCTTGAGCCCAAACATGTAGGCGGGGAACATCCACACCTTGCCGAGCCCCGTCTGAGCGAAGAAATCCACCCCCGCCGCCTCCTTGGCGGCAACGACGAAAAAGGGGAGTATCTCGAATCCATACGACAGATAGGACACGCCCTCCTCGTACCCGCCGTCCGGGCAGACAGTTTTTTCTATCAGTGCCTTGTAACGATCCACAAAGCCCTCGATGTATTTCTTCATGGCATCGGGCTTGACCTTATCGTCGCCGGCGATGGCAAGGGCGCAGATTCCCGCCCCGCCCACGTTGACGGCCATCCAGTTCGTGAGGAATTCCCTGCGGTTACCATCGACGTACTCGTCGTAGACGGGCTGGATGCCCAGACGCAGGATGCCCTCGCGGGACTTGGCCCGCTCATCCTCGGTCATCACGGCGTAGGCGGCGTCGTAGGCCATGCCCATCGCCATCGCGATGCGGCCCATGCGCAGGCCCACCTTGAGATTGTACTTCGTGTGATACTCCTTGTCGCTCCATGTCTCCCAGGTAATGAGTTCCAGCAGCGCTCGTTTGCAGACCTCGGCGTACGCCTTGTCACCCGTAAGCGAGCAGACAAGCGCAGCGTTGCCCACGGAAGAAGGGAGATACCATCCCAAGCTCCAGAATCGGTTGGCCTTCTGTTCGCGGATGGACTTCAGAACTTCCTCGGCGTTGCCTGAGCCCTGGCGCTGGATGGCGGCCCAGATGGCGGCCAACTGCGGGTCTTGCGTCCGCTGCTGATAGATCGCCTTGTTGTCCTTGTGGATGAAGAGCCGCGGGTGTCCGGCCCGAACGTCGTTCGCATTTGCTGTCTCCCCGGCGATCCCCTGTGCCGCGGCGAACGCGGCGAGCGCGGCCAGACAGATGTTTCCAGTTAACCGTCCGGAAGGCGATCCGCCGGTCTTCGGAGAGGATTCCTGTAGCGCCTCGTGCAACCCGGCCTGCTGCGCCAGTCCACCTGCCAGGAGATGTTCCGTCCGCATCCTATTACCATCCTCGCTATCCACCGGATCTCACCTTAGGTTTGAGATCGATTGAGGCCGCCTTCCCAGGAATGCCTATCGAGACCGCTCTCCGCCGGTTGCCTTCCCAACATCCGTTCCGATTCCGTCAGCTCGCACGAAATGCAAACTCCTCACTTCAAAAGCCTTCACCACCTGACACTTCCTGCCTGCGGCATCCTGGGCGTAAAGCGTGACCGTGCCTTTTCCAACTCCGAAATTGCCGGTGCTGAATTCCCCTATGTATCCGCCGGAAGCGCCCGCCACTTCGGCTACCGGCACGTCAATCTCCTGAACTCCGGGACCTCTCACCTTGACCTGAACACCCAACCGGATTGACTCTGGCCCGCCTGGATTTTCCCGCGACGGCCCAAAACATGATTTACGGAAGTCATTTCACTCTTGTCAATCATGAGCGTACCCGCCACTCCGATAACGCAACGATCCCCCAAGATCCACTTTTCCTGCACTATCTTCAGGCCGGCGTCGTTTTTGATCAGCAAATTGGCAAGGAGCGTTATCGTATCGCCATCCTTCTTGAATACGGCCATGTCCTTGATCGCGGCGGCGATGTCGGAGGAAGTCGCCACTTGGCCGGAAATCGCTATTTCGGGCGTTGCTCCCTTGGTCAAGGCGATGCCGCCTTTTGCCTCGCCTACCATGCCCTGGCAAAAGTTCAGAACGCAAATGGATGCCACGGCCGCCATGCTCAGGCCGGTTGGGACACCTGACCGCACCCTCCTCGCATTCACACGCCCCATCCCGCCTGCTACCGCGGTTACCGCACAAACCGTCGCGACCAGCTTCTCATTCATTGAGGATTGTTCCTTCATGATTCTCTTCTATCGTGATCACTTCTGGATGGGGACAAACTCGAACTTTCTTACGATGATCTCCAATTCTTTCCCCTCAACCGGCGGCTTGCCGCCCCAGAGCCACAGGTTGACCATGGGGACCTCTAAGCCCGGCCGGTTGACGGCCGGTCCCGTATAGTTCCATGAAAATATTTCCTTGGCATCGGCGCCGTCCCCCTCAACGCTTTGGAAGGAGACGCTTCCAGGTGTCCACGCAAAACTGTGGGTTGAAAGATCCTGCCCCATCCGAATGTCATAATTGATTCGATTGCCCTTCACGTATCCCGGACAGATCGACAGTAGCCCATATACCCGGCGCTGGTCGGTTTTACCGAACGTTCCAAATTCGAAGTCAATTTCGCGATAGTGGACCTTTTCCGCATCAGGCGATCGGCAATCATAGGTGAACAAGCCCAGAACGATGTTTCGATCCAATTGATCGATCTTACCGGCCAGGTGGAAGATGTACTTGCCGTAACCAAGGGACTTGACGGCATCAACTTCGGCGCAATACCAGATGCCGTTCTTCTGCGTTATCTTCAAATGCAACTGCTTCTTGTTATCCAGCCAGACATTGCGATCGCTATCCGAGAAATAGTTCGGTCCCGGCCCAAGCGGCGGCTTGCCAGATTTCACGGTCCAATCGTATCCCGAGAACGTTATGATCCTCGTTTTAGTTGGTTTGGTCGTCTTCACGGCTCCGGTCCGAGTCTCATTCCGGGCTACAGCCGTAACGGCAAACAGGCAACTGATCAAGGTAAATACAAGCGCAGAGATCACGGAAATTATCGGATTATTTTTTCTGCAATTGCCAGTTTTTCAGCTTCTTGAAGGAAGCTTCTTCATCCGCAATGTTGTTCTTTGCCTGTTCCGTGTCCGCCAGGAGTCGGGCGTCATCCAGATATTTCTGGCATTCGGCCAGATTTTTATCTCTGGCTGCGGTTTTCTCGGCATTCTTGACAAAGTAGCGATTGAATTCACGGCTGTTTCTTTCAGCCGCGTTCAGGTATTTCAGCATCGGTTCGGCTGCCTTGCTGAAGCGGGCGCGCGCATATTCAGACAATATTTTTTCCGTGGGCAAGGAAATATCCCATGCATTTTTCGCAAAAACATACAGGTTGGCCGAAACAGTTTTCCGTACGGACCAGCTTGCCTGGACAGCGCAACCGGTAACGCCAATCTTCTGGAAGTACGCCAGTTCATCCGAAATAAGGCTCATCAGATAAAAACCTACCCCAGACCAGGCGGAACGGCCGCAATAGTACTCGTAGATGGTCACGTCACCTCCGCCCGGTTTGGTCAATTCGATCCACTGCTTGATGTTATCCGTATTGAGCTGGAAGGCATATGGACCCGGCGCTACCTCGCCCTTGGCGTTGCCCCAGGGCACCGTAAACCAGTTGCGGGTGAAAAACGCGTAGGAGATGAATGCCCCGGCCGGGGGTTTCGCCTTCATTGGCGGCTGAGCGTAGTTTATGTAGGCAAGAATAATGACTCGCTTACCCTGGCCCGGATAGAGCTTCTGAATGTCTTCGTTCAGTTGGCCGGCAAAGACCGTGTAGAGGTCTTGGACCGCCTGCTGGTTCTTATCCGGCCTCTCCGCCCATGCAATCTTGTCCTTGGTGCAGAGTTCGCACTCGCACCAGCCATAGCCGTCGTTGGGGCCAGGGCCGAATATGTCCACTTCAGGATACTTCTTGGCAATAGCAATGAAGTTCTCGCGGAAGGTTTTTACCGCATCGGGGTTGGACAGGCAGAACTGGCCGGTGGTTCGTCCGCCGGGGACGCGTTTACCTCCGACCATGGCAAACCAGTCCGGGTGGTCCTTGAAATACTTGGCGGGGTTGAGAAAGTGGTAGAATGAGTGATGGCCCACCACTATAACGGCGCCGCGCTTGATCATTTCTTTCTTCACAATATCTTCCCGCCATGCGTTGGCTTCTTCATATTGATCAAATGGAATTAAGAAATAATTCAGCTTGTTCTTGGTGGCCCAATCGACGTTGTTGCGCGGTGTGTTGCCATACCAGCCATAGGAGATGAATCCGCGATACTTGAAACTTGCTTTCTGTCGGTCATTTATTGTCGGCAGTGATATATTCTTGGAGGCTGGGATATATTCCTCTACCTGTTCCGTAAATCCGCCGGACTTTTTCTGCTCTTCAGTCTGCACCCTGTCGCCAAAGCCGGCCCACCGGCAGCCCAGGTATTTCTCCAGCAGAGTATAGACCGCATAGATTACAGCGCGCTTGTTGCTGCCGGTCAGGTAAAGGTCTTGCCCATCGGTCTTGATGACAAAAGCGTCATACTCGGATTCCTCCTTGGTGAAACTGATGCCGGCCGGTCCTTGACCGTCCCTGGTCACCCCTACGAATATCTTTGATCCGGCGCCGGTGTCCTTGACTGGAATTTCCGCGCCGGATATCTGCCGGAGATATTTGGACAGCTCGTTTCCGGCAAATTTCTCCTGAGGCGTGGGAGCAGCGGGAATAATGATCGTGTACGGACTTTTGCCGTCTTTAACCAGCTTAATATTTTCCGGCTCGGCCGCAGAACCAAAATGGGTTCCAAGACCGGTATAAACAAGAATTGCCAATGTCATTCTGCAAATGCGATTAGCCATGGAGTCCTCCTTATCGTTTAATGAAAAGAAACAACCGTTCCCGCGCTCAGGGATGTCGTTAGCCGCAACGCTTGATAACCCGAATAAAGGCCGCCATAGTCAGCGGCGCCAACGGTGACAATGCCATAAGTGTATTGGACAAAAGGCGAGGTCACGGCGCTCAGGAGGTTGGTCATGTTGTCGCTGAAGACTGCGCCGGTGATATTGGTCGCGATGAGAAAGTCCATGAAGCCCGGGGTCAGCGGCCTGAAAGAGGTGCCCGAAATGAGCGAATAGGACACCCGCGCGCGATTCAGGTTGATGGACCTGCTGATGCCCGGGAGAATCACCATATCATGTGCGCTCTCGCTGAATTCCAGAAAGAGCATGCCGTTTGTCGTGCTCGCGGCGGAGTTGGTGAAGACAAGATTGGCATTCGTGACGATCAGAGTGCCGGCGCTGTTGCTTCCACCCGGCACGAGCCGGCCCGTGCTATTAATTGTACGCACCGTCGAAGTGCTGCCAATCATGCCGCTGCCGCTCAACGTCCCGCGCAAATCGGAATCGGCGGCGCTAACCTGAAGATTCCCGCTGTTCAGCGTCACCGTGCTGTTACTCCATACCAACAATTTGGCGAAACCGCACGTTACGGTGCTGTTGGTGCCGATCGTCATAAATCCCCCTGGCCCACTCGGGCCACCGACGTAGCCCCCCAGCATAATGCCGTCGCCGCCCGAGCCTGAAAGGTATGCGCTACCGCCATCCGTCACCTCAAAGCGGCCGAGTTGGTTATCGGCGCCCAAGGTAAACCCAAAGTTATAAAACTCGAAGCGTCCGCCGTTACGAACCCGGACATCAGCGCCGGCGCCGGGACCACGCCAGGTGCAGTTAGATGCCGACCTCAGCCTGGAGTTCGTACCGTCAACGATGACTTGATCATACACCCCAAAATTCCCGGTGCCAAAAATATCCATGAAGCCGCCGTCCAGCACCTCCAGAGTGGATGTCTTGGAACTGGTGCCGTGTCCCACGAACAGACCTGGCGCCCGCAGAACCGATCCGGAGCCGGATACGACCACATGGCCCTCTCCGCTCGCCACATAGTTGCCTATGAAAAGGCTTTTGTTCGTAATTGCCAGAACGCTTCCATTGGTGACAATCAGGCGTCCGTAGCCCGCGTATCCGACATGCACCCAATTGGGCTCTCCAGAGACTTCGCCAAGCGTCTGGATGATTACCGGGCCATTTGCCACGACCAGCGTGCCGGTGGCGCCGCTGGCCTCCCCCAGGTTAAATGCATACGTTATAATCACCGTGCCGTTCGACAGCGAAAGCCAGCCGTTATCGCCGCTGCTTGTTCCGATGGAGGCGTTATTGGAAAGAGCCCGATATGTCAGGCCGTTCAGGTTGAAGGCAACCTGATCTTTGCGAACGCGGAACGTGGTGTTTGTGACGGCGACGTCAAAGGTGACCGTGTAGGGACTGCCGGCATTTTTGTTAAAATTGGCGCCGTCCGTATTGCCCGGCGCTGTGCCGTCGGTCCAGTTGGCCCCGACGCTGAAATCGCCGTCCACGGCATTGGTCCAGTAGTCATCCGCCGCAAAGCAGGCGCCGGCGCCGGAAAACCAGATCGCCATCCCAAGGAGAAAAATCGATCCACGCTTTAATG
>JAHIJO010000206.1 GCA_018898455.1 Verrucomicrobiota bacterium
CAAAAATTTCCAAACCATTTGTCAGGTCATGAATGAGCTTTTCGATTTGCTTCTTGTACTCTGCCTTTTTCTGGCGATCGGACTCGTCAAAATGTTTAGGCTTTAGTGTTTCGAGTTGCCTGAACTGATCACTGTTAAACAAGGTCTTTTCGACCCGCGTAAGCGAGCTCCCAGCAACGATCTTGTAGTCAAGATTCGGCAGAGGCTTGATTTGTTGCACATTTTCTTCGTCTACCACTAGTGAGAGCCAAAGCCGGAGTTTGGCGATTTCGACAGCACTGACGTCAATGTCCACGCCGTAAAGCGAGTTCTGAATCGCGTGGCGTTTTAAATGGTACATGGTCCGTTCTGCTACGTCTTTGAAATACGGTGTCAACGCTGTGCGCGCGCGGACAATTTCGGTCATCATGCCCACTGGAAACGCGCCGGAACCAACGGCAGGATCGCAGACCGTGATAGACTTGAGCGCTTCATCAAGCGCCTTGGCGTTGTTCTGGATGCTCTTCGGCATCTTGATCGCATACTTAGCGTCTACAGATTCGTAATGGGAAATCTGCTCACCCAAACGGACAAAGGTTTCGATTTCAGCGCGGGGCACAATGTCTTTGCTTTTGTTCACTGTCGTGTCGAGGTAGTTGATCAGGCTCTCCTGGCACATGTAGTGAACAATCTCGCGCGGGGTATAGTATGCACCGAGGCCTTTGCGCCGATTCTCCTCGATCAGGTTTTCAAAGACTTTGCCAAGCATTTCGGGGTCAATGGCGACTTCCTTTTCGAGCGGCTCGGCTTCGTTGACAGTGAAATTGTAGCGATCGAACACGTCCAGGACGCCTGTGCCGGTAATGCCTTCCTCAACAAACTCGCCATTGGTGAAGAGTTTGTTCGGCAGAATGATGTCGGTCTTCTTCCAGTCGTAGTCACCGAGCGGTTCAAAGAGGCCGCCGTTAAGAAACGGGATACGGCATTTGAAGCGATTGCACCAGGCTTCATGCCCGCGGTCGGTGGCCAGCGTGTCGTAAAATAGCGGCTCAAGAACGTCATTGAAGAAATTGCCGTATTTGCTGCCGTATTCGCCGTGAGCTAACCTCCGGAGGAAATCGCGTGGACCAGTGCCCCAGTCATTCCCCTTGGCGACCCCGAGCCAACCTTTCTTCTGCAAGAAATATAGAAACACGATCTGGCCCATAAGTTTCTTGGCAAAGTCAACGGTGTTGACACCCTTGGCACTGAATTCGTCGCGGAGCGTCTTGTCCTTGGTAACGAGTTTTTCCAATGCCGCGTTGATGTCGCCAAACAGTTCCGCGTATTTACCAAAGAATTCTTTGGTAACCGCCTCGACGCTAAAAGCTTCCTCGATTTGGGTGAGCGTGGGATCGGTGGCGGTGTCCTGAAGCAGGGTGAGAAATCGGGTCTGGGCGGTGTGGCAGCTTTCGCCCTCGCCGACCAGATAGGAGAAGCGGCGGGCAGGCGTCGGACGTTCTTCGGGCTTGATGACGCAAGTTTTCGGATCACGAACTGATTCATATTGCATCCGCACATACGACAATCGCCACCTTCCGGCATCCGGCGGCACAAAGGCAACGAGCGCGGCTTCCTTGTAACTGTCGCCACGTTTCAGTTTGTGCGCCACGAAGTCACGGAGAGCAGTCCGGGTGCGCTCAATCTTATAATCCTCCGTCAGATGGACAATGAGGACGTCCAGCAGTTCTCCCTGCGGATCGGCATACGTCGCGAGGCGCTGACAGCTTTTGACATGCGTCGCAAAAGCATCCGGCACCGCCATTGATCCCTGCTTGTCCTCATCCACATGATTGAGCAGGTTAAGGGCGAAGGCGCGGAAAAGGGCCTTGTCGAAAGTCTGTGAAAAGGTGTCCTTGATGAGCTGGCGGGCCTGTGCTGAGTTCATTCGGACAATTCCTTCTCGATTGTCTCGATGGCCGGCAACGCCGACTTGAACTGTATCGGCAGGGCGCGGGTAAGCTCGTATTCGGAAACGCCGATGGGCTTTTTCACGCCGCGCAAGGCGTATTCCGCGATGACCTTCTTTTTGTCCTGGCACAGGATCAAGCCGATGGTTGGGCTGTCCTGCGGATGCCGCATGCGATCGTCCACGACACTGCAATAGAAGTTCATCTTGCCGGCATACTCCGGCTTGAAGGGGCCTTTCTTCAGATCAATGACCACAAAACAGCGAAGTTTCAGGTGATAGAAAAGAAGATCAATGTAAAAATCCTCCTCACTGACATCGAGATGAAACTGCCGTCCGACAAACGCGAAGCCCCGCCCGAGTTCGATCAGGAATTTTTCCAGGTGTCGGATTAGGCTGGTTTCCATTTCGCGTTCGTGAAACGGCTCCGCCATGGTGAGGAAGTCAAAGATATACGGATCTTTGAGGACCTGACCGGCAAGATCAGACTGCGGCGCCGGCAAACGCGCTTCGAAATTGGTCACCGCCTTGCCCTGCCTCTCATGGGTTCGTTTTTTGATCATCGCCGTCAGTACGTCCCGGCTCCAGCCTTGTTCCACGGTTGCCAGCATATACCAGTAGCGTGTCGGCAGGTCTTTGACCTTCTCCATGAGGATTACATGATGAAACCAAGGTAATTTTGCAACGGCTTGCTGCAAAATCGGGAGGAGGCTTTCCCTTTTTGCCGCAGGTTGCGGCAAAAGTCCGTAACCTCCCAATTGTGCCGCACGCTGCGGCCCTTTTGTGTCAGTCTTCAATTTTGCCGCAGGTTGCGGCAAAATTAGACCGGATCTCGAATACTCCCGATAGAACGCTATCATGCGACCGATATTCCGTTCCGAGAATCCCTTGACCTCCGGCAATTCGTTGCGAATATCGCATGCCAGCCGGGGGATCACAGCGGCGCCCCAGCCCTCGGCTTTCTGACGCTGGTCGATCATCCGCCCTACATCCCAATACATGGTCAGCATTTCAGCATTGGCGCCCAGCGTAGCGCGAATTTGGGCCGACCGAATGCGGGACTTAACCTCCGCGAGCAACGCCGCGTAATCCTGGAAGTTTTTGGTCAATTTGGAGCTTTTCTTCATTCAATATCCCCCGGCTTATCGGATGCGACCACCCAGGACGATAGAATCACCTCGCGCGGCATAAGTGCATGGTGCATTTGCTGGGCGCGGGTGGCTTGGAAGAACAAGGCCGGAATATCGCGGCGCAATATGCCGAGCACTTTCAACGGCTCGATTTCCTTCCTGAGAGCTTCGGCAGCCTTCTTAGTTGTCTGCCTGGGTAACGCGCCGTCGGTCAGCAGTTGAAGCACCTGTTGGATATAGGCTTCGTCTTCATCGGTGAAGCCGTGGTAGTGACGGACTTCTTTTGCTTTCAGGCGTTTCAAGATGTAGGCGTCGTTCGCGCCACCCTTATGTTTGATGCTGGCATCGTCGTCCACCGGGCTGGTGGCGGCGGCAAAGGCGGCCTTGTTTCGGTCGAGCAGGGCGTAGAAATCCGGCGAAATTGCGTGCCGTTTTTCGGCGTTGTCATCGGGCTTCAGAACTTTTACTGCGGTCATAAAATCCAATTCGGCAGGGGGAACTGTGCCTTGCGGGGCCAGGTAAAACTTGTCGAGTCGGCCATGGCGAAAGTAGGTCAGCAAGGATGGGAACCCTTTCACAACTGAGTCCGCCACAGTCTTCAGCGATCGGGTGGAGCGCGCCTTCTTGGGTAGTCGTTTGATACGGGTGAAAAGTTCGGGCTGCTTGTCGCGCACCGCGCGAATCTCAGCGAGGAATTCCAGTTCGCTTTCTTCGTCTTTGTCCTCGCCGGTGAGGATCTTTTTGGAATTCAACTTGGCGAAAAGGTCATGGGATTTGATTTCCTCGCCTTCGGTCAGCAACCGGGCGTCCGCGCCGAGCATTTCGATAAAGGCCTGGATTTTGGCTTCGGCAGCTTCCCGGAGTTTGATGGCATCGTTGCCCTCTTCCGTCGGGAAAAAGGTGTACGTGTGAATTGTGTCAAATTTGGTGTCCACGCGGTTGACGCGCCCGACGCGCTGAATCAGGCGGGTAGGATTCCACGGAATGTCGTAGTTAATCACCACATTGGAACGATGCAAGTTGACACCTTCGGAGAGCACTTCTGTGCTGACCAGAATCCGATAGTCATCGCTCGGGTGGTGGGCGTTGGCATCGAAGTTGGCAATGACAGCCTTATGTTCCGCTTCACTGGACTGGCCGGAGAACAGCAACGTCTTCGGCTCGATTTCATCGCGGATGCAACCGGCCAGGTACTCGGCTGTCTCCTGCGATTCAGTGAAGATGATGAGCTTGCCCTGTTTCAGAATTCGGTCGGCACGGAGCACGTCGCGAAATGCCAGCCATTTCGGGTCGCGCTGTACCTTGGTCCACATTTTCTTGATTCGCCGCAGCGTCCGGTAATCCGCCTTGAGGTTGCGAATGAACTCCGGGGAGAAATCCTTGGCGATGAGCCGCTCGGCTTTATCCTGTTCCAACAGGTTCTCAATCGCTTCCTGGTCGTCCTGCTCCAAGAGCTCGAAGATCTTTCCGATGTGTTTCTTGCTGATATAGACATTGCCCTTCTTGAACTCGGTAATAACGCGGGCGTAGGAATGCGCAAACCGGTCGAGGGATAGACGAAAAGCGTGGAAGCTGCTTTCCAGCCGCTTGACCATGAGAATTTTCATGAACTTGGCGAGGTTGCGCTGGCCCTGTCGCTCGCGTTCGTCTATCTTGCCCTCGTAGAACAACAGCGGCGTATACCTGGCATAGCTGAACTGCGTCGTGAGCAGCCGTAGCGTTTCGTTGAAGATTTCATTTTCCTGTTTGCTGAGCTTGTAGAAAAGCGCTTGCGGATCTTTGACCTCGGGGAACTTGAAGCCCTGTTGCTTCATGTCCTCTTCATAGTAATTCTTGATCTCAGTTCTGGTGCGCCGAACCATGAGAAACTTGAGAACCTTTTCGCGCGCCGCCTTGGCATTGGCCTGAATTGTCTGGAAATAGAGTTCGCGATTGGTTTTCCGGTCCAAGCCCTTGAGTTTCGCCTCCAACCCCGAAAAGAATGCCTCAAGGTTTCGCAGGTTAGGGATGTTGCTCGCCTTGCCGGCTTGGAATAGTTTGACCTGGCTGAGAATGTCGCGGGGCGTATTGTTCAACGGCGTGGCAGAGACAAGGATCACTCGTTTGCCCCGGCAAATCTGGGCAAGGGCTTCGTAGCTCTGCGTGGTCTCCGTGCGGAAACGATGCGATTCGTCAATGAAGACGTTCGTGTACTTGGTTACGTCACGTTCCAAAAGATCGTCAAGTTTGCCGATGGACTCAAAATCGGTTTGCCGGACTTGGAAGTCGCTGAACACATTTGGCCATGATCCGCGTCTGTCTCGATCCAGCAAATGGGGCGGAGCGATGACCAGATGGCGACCGTCGAGCTGCTGGGCCAAGAGCGCCGCCATGTATGTTTTACCAAGACCAACGACATCGGAAAGAAACACGCCGCCGTATTCATCCAGCTTCTTGCGGGCGTCAAGGACCGCATCTTCCTGATACTTCAGCTTCATGAAACCCACCGGGACGTACATATCCTCCAGTTCTGAAGGGCGGTTGAGTTCATTCCTGAAGTATTCGTAGAGGAATTTCAGGTAAAGCTCATAGGGCGTGAAGCTGGCGAACGGCGACTTATTGAGGATGGTGTCTTCGTATGGTTTTGAAACATCCACGGCCGTCGCCCAGAGTTCGTTGAACTTGGCGATGGCAAAGTCGTAGTCGGCGCGGTTCTTTAGCTCGACATTAAACTCCAGATTGTCTTGAAGGCCGGCTTGCGTCAGGTTGCTAGATCCCGTAATGACACGCCCCTTGTCTCTGTCTCCCTCGGCGAACGTCATGATATAGACTTTCGCGTGGAGGTTTTCGGTCGGGTGGGCTTTGATTTCCAGCTTGCCTGAACGAATCCACTCGATGAATTTATGGATACCGGTTTCGATCTCCGCACTATCGGCGGACTTTTCGAGTTCGTTGAGAACGTCTTTGGAGACCTGTTCCTTTGCCGATGCGTGAGACATGAGACTCAACTCCCCCTGCTCTCTGGCTCGTTGCAGGAGGTCGTATGCCGTCCGGTCTGTCTGGAGGCCAACGAGGATGCGAATTTTCTCAACGTTCTCCAAGGCCAGGTAGAGTTTGTAGAAACCGCTGATGAAGAAGTATCCGACCAGGCAGTCGAAAAAGCGCGTGTCTTTGCCGAGTAAAACCGCAAATCTGTCACGCAAACACTTGCCAGCCTCGTTGGTTATGAACGTCAGGTCCGACGAATGTAGATCTTGCGTCATAGGCTTGTTAACTCCGCTGCCTTGCCTTGAACTACCAAGGCCGCCCGATCCCGCGGTCGTGATATGCTAGAGATTCCCCCGCTTGCACGTTCCCCAGCAGTTCTGAATCTATCAGGGCATATCCGGAAAAGCCAGTTGAAAGAGCGGCATGGTGGGCAGTGAAAAAGAAAACGGCAGCGGACGCTCGCGGCCGGCCATGTTGCCGGGGTGGATCGAGGCCAGCGCCGGGGCACCATGCCGACTGATTAAGAAAACAGAGCCTTCCCTCCCCGAAAGAGAATTAAAATAATTCGGTATTTACCCACCGCGTCGGTTACCAGCCTTGTAAACATCGCGGGGGATGCTCAAGAAACCCACCCTTATGCCTCCTGGCCTCTCAATCATTCTCGGAACGTATTGCCGAAGTTGCGCACATTCCTGTACTACCGCATGAGATCGATTTCACATGACGGCACATCACGGGGCAAACAAGGGTGCATGCACCATTTGGTTATGGCGGAGCCAATCGGTCATGTTCTTAACCAGCTCGACAAAGGGCATCGAGTCATAATCAATTGATCCCTTGATGCAAATGTGCCGAATGTCTGACTGGAACAACTTAAATCTCTTATTGATGTCCGTTCCAGACGGAATCGTGGTCCGTCGAGAGGCCGTAACTAACCAATTCCGAACTGCAAGAATGAGTAGGTTCTGATTATTCTGATGCTGTGCAACATCGCTACCGGCTATGTCCGAGATGAACTTCTGGTATCTATACTTCTCCTTCTCGAGGACAAGGCAATGCTTCCTCTTTTGCCGAGCGCTTCCAAATTGCTGTGCCCCATAAAATACACCGAGTTCAAACGGCATATTGAATCGGGGAAGTCGTGATCGTGGGTCAAGTTCAACGCGCGATAAGTCATGTATACCATAACGACAGTCACGGATAATTCGCACGATCGCGGCCAATCGAAATTCTGTAGCATTGTCTACTTCCCGTGAACAACGAGGAACGAACCCGGAATCGAGAATTGCAAAGATACACGCTCGATACATGTCTGGATATTGACCATCGAACGGACAATTGATGAAGACCTGATCGCTGTAATTAGTGCTTGGCATACTGCTCGAAAATCTTGCGGAGCCGTTCGGCGGCCTCTAGTTGTTTTAAGTACGCCTTACTGGGTTGCGCAGCCTTCCGAAGCTGGTCCACCATCTCTTGATACGCCTTGCTGGGTTGCGTAGCCTTCCGAAGCTGGTCCACCATCTCTTGATATGCCTTGCTGGGTTGCGTAGCCTTCCGCAGCTGGTCCACCATCTCTTGATACGCCTTGCTGGGTTGCGTAGCCTTCCGCAGCTGGTCCACCATCTCTTGATACGCCTTGCTGGGTTGCGAAGCTTTCTGAAGCCTATCAAGCTGTTTAAGATAAGCCTCTCTCTCCACCAAACTCGGCTTAGACGAATCAAGGCACGGATGCTGCTTTATTATCCTATTAGTCATTGTTTGCTATTATTGCTGCTAATGAAGGAATCTCATGGCCGAAATTGAAGAATCAGCGGCGATGAACTGGCATGGGGGCATCGTGCGCTGGGTTCTTTTGTTGGACGACCGATTTCATTAGAAACTCAATAAGCTTCATGAAGTCCCTCTGTTGCTCAAGGTGCTCGCGTGTAGCGTGCTGAGCAGCAAGGGTATTGTGCTCCCTCTTTGAGAAGTTCTCGATTCCCGGTGTCTTGTCCAGGCTCACCATGGGATCGAGAACCGCATCGTCTGCCACTCTAAGTGTTGGAGCAGCTTTACTTGTCTGCTTCAATGCATCGAGAGAATGGAAGTTCTCGCAACCCCACCGTGTAAGCTCGATATAGGTTGCGCCTGCTTCCTCGCACATAAGGCGGAGACGCTCCTCGGCTGGGGTCCCAATGAAATGACCATCTGCAAGAACTGCCGTCGTTTTGGCGATACGGACCACGTCCGCGATGGAAAGCCGCCCAGACTCCAACTGGCCAATCGGCAAAAACACGACTGAATCATCTTCTAGTTCATCGAACAGACTTATGAAGTGTCTGTATACGGGGACATCGGTAACCCCGTCAACAATCACCACAGCACCTCCAAGCACGGCAAATGCACCCTCATAGCCAAGACACTCCATGAATGTCTCAACGTGACGCCTGTCCGAAAGGCGGATGACTCGACTGCGGCGGAGATGAGACCCACTATCGCGTTGAACCACGTCAACTCGGTAAACGGGGCAATCATGATGATAGAGTTCTGCAACGACATGGGGGGAGTGGGTCTCTATTATGGTCGCGATTCCCGTATCACGGCACGCCGCGAGCAACTCCCTCACGACAGAACGTTGGAGGCTGGGGTGAAAGTGAGCCTCCGGTTCCTCAATATGGAGGAATGCCAGCTTCTCGTGATCGGGGTTCTTGGATGCCGAGAGGATCTGAACTGCCTTAAGATTTCCGGACGACATATTGTCAGGGACAAGGTCCGATATCTCACCCTCCACTGCGATGGGTCCTGATGAAATGAAAGATATCGGTGCGAAATTGGGATCCAGACTCTGTACCAGCTTATTGAGTCGGTTGAACGCTCTGAGACCCGCAGCGTTCTTCTGTTGGAGTTGGCTGAGGGCTGTGAGCGATTCGGATGCTGGCTGCATGGCTTGTATTCGCGTACCTTTGAATAACTTCCAGAGTGGCTGCAACGCCGCAATATCTCCATGAGCCAGTCCGCGGTTATCAAGGAGGAAGTTGAAACTGGGAACGAGTCGCACATCACCATTCGGTAGATTGTCACATGTGATGGCGATGGAAACCGAAAGAGGACATGCCTCCTTCCTTCTCTGCAGTTGTCGCAATACGTGACCCTGCTCTTCCGGGAGCAGGAAGAACGGAACAGTACAAGTCATCTCGAACTCGATGACTTGGCCGGGTGCCGGATTTGCGAGAACTGCGTTCGGTTCAACATCCAAGGGGTTCCACCGAAGATCAGAAGATGGTGAGGCGTCGTTGTGCGGCTTGCCGGGTTTGGCCCCGGCAGGATTTGATTTATTCTGAAGCACTCCAAAGAAGAATATAATTCCGCGGCCGATGTTTGTCTTACCCGCTGCATTTACGCCCACAACGCCTACAGGGCCATCAGTAAGGTCAATGGCACAATTGTCTATGTTGCGGTAGTTCTTGATCGCAATGCTCTTGATCTCGATCCTATCCATAAAACGTTCTCCTACCCTGCGTCCAACGGAAAATGTTTAATCAATATTCAGTTGCCGCGAGCATACAGCGGTGGCCGAAACGGGACAAGCGCAAATCGAGTGGCAAATCAGAGTCCGGCACCGCAACAACTAATAATTCTTGAACCATTCAAAGCAGGGAAATAATCCGTGTCTGGTTCTTTTACGCGCCGCCGGGATGGGCGCGAGAATGGGCCACCAGCTCGTCGGAGCATACATTCCGGCGGCGCGTTGTTCCGGGGCAGCGATACGGCTGGGCCGAGATACGCTCTTGGTATGCGGCGTAGCCCGGACTGGACGCGCGAGCGGAGCGGCGGACAAGGGGGGTGAGGAACTGTTGGCGGCTTTGCGCCAACCCTGACGAATCCCCCCTTGGCCGCTGCGGAGCTTCTTGGCTTGGGTCTTGTCTGATCTGATCGTATCTTCTCTCTCTTAATTTTCTCTTCAATCGCCGCCTGACGCCGCGCCTCGCGGCCACTGCGAAGACGCCGCTTCGGTGCCGAAAGCAGTCCACACCGGCGGCGATTCGTGTCTTTGGCCTCGATATGCGCTCCTGCGCCTGACTGGCAGGGCGCGGAATTGCCGCTTCGGCAACTGACAGCGCCCTGCTCTTCTCCCCCTCTTCGCCGCCGGAGCCGGTCCCGATGCGCTTCGCGATCGGGATGACTCGGTGGCCGCGCCTCTGACCTTCTTCCCGGCGGGGTAATAATTGAGCTTTATGCGACCTTGTGAGCTTCGAGCAAGGTGGGCGTAGCCCCCCGTGCGCATAGAGCCCAATTATGACTGGAGCCGGATTCCTTCCAGCGCGGTGCTCCGAGGCAAGGCGTAGGCGGCTCCGGAGGCAAGCGATTGCGGTGGGGTGCCCAGGCGACGGCGCGAATTTGCGAGCTTCGAGTGAAGGCGCGACGGCGACAGGGCGGGGTTCCCTGCCGCAATGGCTTGCCGCATCCACGGCCGCGATACCTGCCGCTTCGGCCTGTGTAGAGCCGCGGCGCACCTCGCATCGGCCTGGACTACGCCGCGGCGATCCGTAGGTCCATCCCACCAATCAACCATCTGATCTTTCGTTTCGTCTTGTCGCGGGCGGGACAAGCGCGGGATGCCTCATTCCTGCGGTTGTTCCACCCGTTTCGTGGGCTTCGATATCTTGCCGCATCGGCCTGATTTGATTTTATTCGCGCCGCCGTGGGGATGGTCAGGGGGTACACCGGTGCCTCCCGGTGCGGTGACGATTGATCCGGACGCCGCGCAGGGCAATCGTCACCGCCCATGGCCAGCCCCTGGCGGAGCGTCGTGGCCACGATACTCATGCCGCATTGGCCTGACTCTCCGAACGGAGCGGCGTGTCCGTGCCGGTGATGCTTCGAGCCGGCACGGTTACGCCGCGCATCTTATTCCGTAGGCGCTCGACCGCTGGCTTGGCGGGCGCGACCAACGGCTTTGCGTGGGCGCGACCGACAAGACTGCGGTGGTGCGCCGTTCTTCTCCGAAACAAAAGGGGATCGAAACAAAACAGGCCAGACTCCTTCCCCGGAGCAAAAAGGGTCGCTTGGAGGCCGCGATAATTCTTGCGGACTCCGAGCCTCCCTTTTTGCGGCTCTATCTTTTCAGTAGGCGCGGTGGTGGTCCCTGGGGGCCTTGCGTAAAGTAGGGTCCGCCATCGCGCCGTTCTTTCTTTCCTTCCGATCCTCGGCCTGCGGTTTCGTGACGGTGAGCCTCGACCCGGCACGATTCCGCTGGCCGATCCGAAAGCGGCGGGGCGAACGGTCTCCGGCAGCAGCCGGATTCCGTTCGACATGCCGCGTTCTTTTCCGAGAGCGGTGACAGCGCAGAATCCACGCCTGGAGCGCTTCGCCCGGGCGTGGAAGTGAAGGTGAGCGGAGCGGTGTGCGTCAATGCCGCATTGAGGCGCCGCGCCGTCGCACGCCGAACCGCCGCCGTAGCGGTTCTGCGCTGTGACCGCGATCCTCTCCAGCAGCGCGGTGATCAGGGGGGAAACTGGAGCGAGTATCGAATGGAGGGTTCCCACCTGATGTCCGCGCGGTCGTGGCTTCGATATTCTTCGCGCCGCGCGCTGACTGTCTACGCCGTGTCGGCCGCGACGCGCATCGCGAAGGCCGTCACGGCGGGCACGGCATGTACGTTCGCAACTTGACGATCCTGGCGCGCATCGCGGAGGATCGTCAAGTTGCGTACCCGGCATGGCGCGTGGCAGTACCCGCGCGGACCCCGGCGCGCTTCGCGGGGGGCCGTCGCGGCGAGCGCGAACGTAGTGAGCGCGTCCGGTCGGCATGGCCCGTGGCGGGAGGCGTCAGCGTAGAGCCCGATCGGAAGCTAGGACGGGGTAATAGGGAGTGGTAAACCCCCTTGTTCGCACTCCTAATCATCTTTGGACATCATGTGATTGCAATATCCGCAATAGCCACTGCCATCGAGCTCTGAAGCCGGAATTCTTTCGCCGCATTGCTTACATGAACGCTCAACTGATTCACCGCAAATTAGGCAATGATCAGCCTCAAGGTCGTATGTGTCGTGGGTACACTCGGGGCATATCACCGTTGCTGGATCGCCGCCTTCCTTTATGGAGTAATAATCATGACTTGCGTTTGCGTCACCAAGAGCTGCTTCCGCTGCTGTCTCAAAATCGTATTCGGTTCCGCATGCTCGGCACTGGAGATGGGCGTCCCACTTGTCTGATTTTGGGTTTAGTACATCAATCAGACCGGAGCCGCATTTCGGGCATTGCCAGTCCTCCATGGCGTCTTGGACTGTCGAGAAGTCCCAATTGATCGAGGCAATATTTGCAAGGCACTCGTCTTTCTCTTTTTTATAGACATCTGCAACCCCAGTGAGTGTCGTCCAGGTAGGTGCCCCTAGTACGATCAATGGGTCTTCGTTGAGCTGCGTGCGCAAGAAATCGCGTATGATAATGAATGAATCTGCGACAAGGGTTCGAAGAGCGTTCTGAGTCAATGACGGGAAGTAGTGTTCAATGTCATTGCGATGCGCGACGATCTTCCTGACTCGTTGCCAGTCCACATCGATTCCGAGGCTCTTACAGCGATCTTCCATGCTCTGGACGTCAACGGTCTTTCGTCCCTTGCCCTTCCACTTTATCCCGCCTTTCCCATCCATCTCGGGTAGGACTCGTTCCTTGAGAAGGGCCTCATCGGTCCCAGGCGGGCTCAGCGACGCTAGTTTGTGCTTGATTAGTAGCATGGTGCCCGCGACCAAGTTACGCGTTGCGGAAAGCAACCTTCGGGGATCGGTCGAGTTGTAGTCCTCGACACCCAGAATTATCGAGTCAATTGCATTCTTGTGAATACTCATGTATTCCTCGCGAACGGGGCGCTGGCGAAGCAGCGCCCCGTTGAGACGCCGCGCTTCGCGGCGGCTCAACATGGTCTTATGCCTCATACTCGCAATCAGTTGGTACCCGGCTATGCAATAAAATTTTCCCGAGAAATGCATTTTAGGCGATATGAGAGTATGTAAGACGGAGGGTGAAGTCAAACAGATTTACCCTGGTTCTGAGGGTCATGGCGCGCGGAGGGACGCGTCAGCCGATATGATCGAGGCTTTGCGAGCGCGAGGCGTCCCGGGGTGATGTAAGCAGTTAAGCATCCATTTTAAGGGGGGCCGCTATCCTAGTATTGATTTCGTCTCCCGCCCAAAAAACACCCCGAAAACCTTAATGATTTGAGGGGGTAATTTGGCTTAACTGTTGACAGCCAGACCTCTGATTTGGCGCTGTGAGTTCCGAAAGGTTTTTCGGCGGTGCTTTGACGTGCATCCAGCGCAGAATCGTTTGCGTGTCGGCAAGGGGCCGCCGCATTCTGGGCATCGCCGGGATAGACCAACTATGTGGTGCCGAAATCGGTAGCCAGCGACGGCGTCCATGTATGCCTTTGATTTGGCGGGATCGGACATCATAGCCGCCATCGGCAAAACGCATGTCTCGAAGTATTTGCAGCGTTTATCGTCTGCCAGCAGGCATTTTTCAAGAGGACAGCCTGGTAACGGCGATAAGTCGTCCGCTATTCGCGCCCCGGAGCAAGCGCCTTGAGTCCAGTTGGAGCATTCAGCATGAGCAAATTGTAGCGGTGTCATTGTCATTCCTCCATCGTGGGATACGTTTCGGGGATGGCAAGAGGTTCAGCCGGCACGTCGATCACCGGTTTCATTTCTTCGCCTGGCAGGACGTTAAGTATCTGGACCAGGGGGCCGTCACTCTTTGTCTGGATGTCCATTGACTGTGGGACTTTTCCATAGATACGATCAACCCACATTTCCATGCACTTCGTATCTCCCTTGAGAGCTTCGAGTCCAATCTTCAGAACGATTGCGAATTCCAATGAAATTGGTGTCTGACGATTGATCTTGAATATCCGTCTCATCGGTTCTACGAAGCTTTCTGGACCACCCATCTTCTTGGCCCATGTCCAGTAGTTTTTACTCAACTTCTTTCCTTTCATGGGAGATACTTCCCCCGGTTTTCTTGGACGAAGATTTAGGATGCTTTTTGCCATTCCTGTTGATGAATCATCCATGACAATTAACTCCTTTTTTAAGTTTCCTTATAGTTATCATTATTTTTCCTGTTTTTATTCTCTACCTTTGTCATGCGCCACGGCCTTTCGGGTTCGCATGTGGATCCAAGTAAATCAGCCGTTGCGGCGCATGTTTGTCCGCGCGCCAGTGACCGGGAACTCGGCTCAGTCGCGCGGGGTTGCGGGTTGTGGAATCGGCGCCGGCCGGGATCAGGATTTCATCGAACATGACGCGGACGGTCTCGTCGGGATCGGCAGCGCCCTCGATGCGGATCCAGGCGTGATATGACTTATTCCCCGAATGGATTAAGACGGCGACGGGTAGCGTCGTCCCCCACCAAAAAGAGAGCTGGTCGGACAGCGTCATTCCATCAAACTCGACAACAACAAAGCGCCGTACGACGACCGCCGCATCACAACGGCGTGACCGTGTGCCGCTTTTGGTGTCGTGCTCGCAACCATCTAAGGGGTTCGGGATAATATACGGCCCCGGCGCCTTGGCTGTGCGAGTCGCAACGGCAATCCATTCTGCCGCAGTGCAGATGGTTTGCCCAACGGTCCCGGGCTCAGTCCGGTCGCCAATAAATAGTAGGTCCGTCGGTTGGTAGAGGTTTGCCAGCACAAGACAAAACTCCTCCGGCCCAGGCTTGGCCTCGGGCGGGCGAACGGGCGACACTTCCCAGAACTCCGCTTCACTCACTCCGCGCCCACGGGCAATCCACTTCGCAGCCAGCACACGCCCATCGCACGGGATAACTCGTTGTGGCTTTGGCGGCGGTATCCACGTCCGGCCAGTCCGGTCGCCCGGCTGAGTGTCCATGCGCGCCCGGCGGATGGCGTCATCGATCTCCCGGTCGGGCACCTGGCGACGACCCGGCGGGATGGATTGCCGGATGTCGGCGGCGATCACGCCGTCGGTCTGTCCGGCGAGTATCCCAAGGGTAGCTACCCCCAGCAGGCCCGGGTGACAGCCGTTTCCGCCCGGCGGTGGGATTCTGGTCAGGGCATTTTGGTATTTATCCGCGATGTTCATGTCTTTTTTCTTTTCTTCCCCCGACCAGCGCCCCCAGTGCCTTCCAGCACTGGGGGGGTGTGGGGGGGTTGGGGGGAAGAGAAAGAAAGACGCAGAGCCCCCGGCGGGGAGTAACGTTTTCCACCTCCACGGGACGGGAGAATTGTTTCGGCGGCAAACCCCCCGGCAACGGCAGCAGACAGCAAATCGTTCGCTCGTTTTGAGCCTACGCCCTCGCCGTCGGCAGCAACCCGGATAGTTGCGGCATCCATGTCAGATTTGGTGACAAAGCGCTGGGCGAACATCTGCGGCGTCCAATGGACCGGCTCGGGCTTCGGCGCTGACGGCTCCGCCGCTGTCTTCCGGCGTTGCGGCCGGTAAAGGGCCTCGGGATCCAGGTCCGGGCGCACAGCGAAAGCATATTGCTCCCGTTCGATCACGCAGGCGGCCGGCGGCGGGAATGACCGGACCACGGAATCGAAGACGAAGCAACCGTCAACCTCGTGCCGCCGCAGGGTCAAGTGGCAGTCAACGGACCGGGATATGGCGCCGGCGCCGCTTCCAAGGTCCGTGACGGATTTGTCGGCCTGGGTGCCTTTTGACAGGTGATGAACGCAGACGATCGCTGCTTTCATGCGGGCCGCCAGGCGCGTGAGCGTCACGAACACGGACCCCACAGCCGCATTGTCGTTCTCGTCCGTTCCTGCCGGCCAGGCCCGATACAGGGAATCCAGGACGATCAGGAGATAGGTCCCGGGTTCTACGGCTTCAAGCCGGGCCTCCAGATCATTCACGTCCTCCGGGCTGCCGCGCAGGGTCAGCGTATCTACGCCACCCAACACCGTATCTTCGTACAAGGCCTCATGGACTTTCGCCAACCGGTGCGCCAGCACTGGTGGGGAAAGTTCGTTGTCGACCAGTAGAACACGGCCAAGCATACAACGAAAGCCCAGCCATGCGCATCCGTGGACAATCGCCAGCACGAGATTGTGAACCAGCCACGTTTTCCCGGCCTTCGGAGCGGCAACAAGGGTTGCCACCTCGCCCTCACGGAGTAGCCCGTCGATGACAACCGGGGGCAACGTCGGATTGTCCGCGATCAAGGCAGCAGCCGTTATGATTGACGGCCTTCCACCGACATCGGCGATGACGGCGGATAGCGGGTCGGCGGCGGCCGGCGGGTCGTGTGGTCCGATCACGCCGTTCCAGTCCAGCGCGGGCGCGGCGGTAGGGTCAAGGGGAAGGGTGGTGTTGCTCATTGCGCACCTGATTTCCCCGCGATCAACGCGTCGATCTGCGATGACCTAACGCCCAATGACCTCGTCCGGCCCGGCAACTTGACGCGGGTTAATGCGCCGGACTTTAGAAGATTGAAAATTGTGCGTGGTGTGCAGGCCATCCGATCTGCGGCGGCACGTACGCGTACCAGCCGATCCGGTTCAATCGGTTCCGGCTCGCCGGTGATTTCACGGATCAGGTCGGCCTTGTCCCGGGCCGATAATCCGGATAATGCCAGGCGGGCAAGTTGCAAGTTGGCGGCGCTCATGCTCCACCATCCTTCCGTGGCCGACTGTCAGTGACGAGCTCGGCCATGACGCGTTGAACATCAGCAACCGAATACATCGCCCGCGATTGCTTACATTCGGAAAATTTGCTTTTCCGAACCAGGCCTTGCTTGGCCCAGCGCTCAAGCGCCTTGATAGGCACATGATGAATTTCGAACATTAACCGTTTGGGCAACCAGTCCATGACTGTATCCTCCACGGAGGCATCGGCGGAATTGCCGGTCATAGAGATGTGCCTCTATGCATCATGCCTCCTACCTATAGCCAGAATGTCAACCATCCGAGCAAACAGGATGAAGGCGGACCCCTAGTTGCATGAGAAAAGAAGATG
>JAHIJO010000207.1 GCA_018898455.1 Verrucomicrobiota bacterium
AACCCCATAGCCAAAATAGTCAGTCGCTCCGCGGCTCCGTCCAACAACGTTTTATCCCAAATGCTGCTCGAAAATCGCTTGGCTCCCCACGCCAGCGCGGTATACTCGCAGCACTTGGGATAAAACGCTATTCGTTGGGCGGATAACCCAATGGGTTATCCGCTCAACGCAAGTGGTTAACCCCTTGTAACCCCGCATTAATGCGGGGTTACGACGGCCCGGAGGGTGAAAATTGCACGCCTCCGTGCAATTTTCAGGTATGACAACTGCTCGAAGCATTCGGTTCGGTGTCGTTGGCTTGCACGGATTTTCGCGTTCGCATATCGGTTCGATTCAGCGCCTGGAGCAGACCGGCGCCCCGGTGAAGCTGGCGGCCGCGGTGGCGTATGCTCGCGGGCAGGATGAAGCCTATGCGGCATCGCTGGAAGCCGCCGGCGTGCGGCTGGTGCCCGATGTCGATACGCTCCTGGCCCTGAAGAAGGAACTGAATGTTGTCACGGTGCCGGTTGGCATCGCCTTGCATGTTCCGATGGCCGAGAAGGCGTTGCAGGCGGGATATTCCGTGTATCTGGAAAAACCAGTGACGGGCGCCATCCAGGATTTCGATCGCCTGGCGGCGGTGGAGCGTCAGACCCCCGGTCCGCTGTTCATCGGCTTCCAGGATATTTTCCAGCCCAGCCTGTGGGAACTGAAACGGCGCCTGATAGCCGGAGAGCTGGGGTCATTGCGCCGCGCCGTGGTCATGGCGGCCTGGCCGCGCCCCCGGTCCTATTACGCGCGTAACGCCTGGGCCGGCCGCTTGTCCATGGACGGAACCTGGGTGCTGGATTCTCCACTCAACAATGCGTGTGCCCATTTCATCAACCTTGTTCTGTTTCTTGCCGGCGCTGACCTGTCTGCCGCAGCCTGCCCAATGGAGGTGACTGCGGAATTGTATCGCGCTAATCCGATCGAATCGGCGGACACGACGGCGGTGCGCGTCCGCACCGCCGAAGGGGTGGACATTGTGTTTGTCGCCTCGCATGCCTGTGAGCTCGCGCGTGGTCCCGTATTCCGGCTGGAGTGCGAAGGCGGGGAAGTGACGGGGGATCGCGGGAAAGTCCCGGACAATGACTGGCATCTCCATCGCCGGTCGGGGCAGGCCGACCGGATAGCGGTCATGCCGACTTGGGCGGACCCGTTTGAGCATGTGGCGCTGTTTCTCCGGGGTGAAAAGCCGGCGCCGATCTGCTCACTGGCCATGGCGCGGCCGCACACCCTCGTGGTCAACGGGGCGCATCTTTCCTCGCCGATCCACGATATCCCGGCGGCGCTCTGCGGGGAAGTGACCCGGCCGGATAACGATGGCCAGTCACTCGCCTGCAGGTTTGTGAAGGGAATGAACGATTGCCTGAACGCGTGTTTTGAGAAAGGATGCCTGCCTTCCGAATCCGGCGCCGCCGGCTGGGCCCGGCCGGGAAATCCAGTGGATGTGTCGCAATTGACTGTTTTTTTCCTGCCGAAGTGACGGACATTCGGCGGGCCACCGGCGCGCCATCGGGACGCTACCGGGTTTCACGAGTAAACTTCGAAATCCAATGATTGATCACCCCTCGGATCGTCAGCGGGTTACCGGGGGCATGGCGGCGGTGTTCGTTTGCTCGGGGACAAGCTCGATCCAATCGAGTTCGGCTGCCGCCCGGCTGGCCGTGTATTGGCTGTTGCAGGAAATTCCGATGCCGATCTTGGCGGGGATGGACCCGAACGCCTTCTTGAAATCCTCGGCCACGTTCCGTTCCTCGATCAGAAACTTCTTGCCGTCGCCGTCCTTCTGATTCCGCAAGCTGAACCACTGGACTTTCACCAGGCCGCCGGCATAGTTCACCATGCCGTTCGTGCCGACGGGCGTATCGGTTTCCCACCGGTAGGCAATCGAACGCTGACTGATCAGGCTCCCGGTGTTAACGTAGATGCCGATGGCCTGGTCGTCCTTGGCGGGGTCCCGTCCGTCTGCGTTTTTGGGAAACTCAGTGACGCGCCAGCGCCAGCGCAGGATGGGGGTTTTGCGCAGATTGACGGAATCCACTTTCATCAGCAGGGAGGCGCTGGCCTTGTCGGATTCCATCAGGAGGCAGGGGCTGTCGCAGTCCGCCGGTTGGGTGACCTGGAATGTTGCCGCTTTGACGCCGGGTTTGCCGCGCACCTCCCAATCGGGCAACATCGCCTTGAAATCTTCGCGCCAGCCGGGGGTGTCCTCGGCGCCGGTGCTTCCCGCCAGGATGGTGGCGGTCGCCAGGATGAGGAGCGCCGGAAGGATTCGGGAGGTGGTCGGGGTGAAGTTCATGGGTTTCCTTTCTCCGCGGTTATTGTTTCCAAGAGGGGAGCGCCTGTGCGCAGCGGGTCGCGGGGGTCATGCTCCAGGACCATGCCCTGGTAGCGGGCAAAAGCCTGAAATCCTTCGTCTCCCATGAAGCGCCGCATGAGGCGGGGGTCGGTTTTCGTCAGGTCCACCCGCATCAAGCCGTCGACGACGTTGGAGAATTTGCGGTCCACGTTGAAGCAGGAAAAGGACGCGTTGAGTCTCAAGTAATGCCGTAGAAGAATCGGGATGCCCTTGCCGTCCTTCTCGATTTCGGAAATCAGCAGGGAGACGTCGTCAATGTCCCGGAGATGCGATCGCAGCGAGCGGACGTCTGCGGTTTTGACCCGGCCGAAGCGATAGGGCACCCGGGGGCGCACGTAGCGGGATAGCTCCTCGTCCAGCTTGTTCTGTCGGAGGAACTGCACGATCAGGCGCTTGGAGATGATGTGGTAATCGTTGCTGATGCTCACCGGGCCGAATAGAATTTTGTGCCGCGGATGCCGGATGATGAATTGCCCGACGCCTTTCCAGAGGAGCGAGAGACAGCTGTATTCCTTCTGGTATTTTGAGACGATGAAGGAGCGCCCCAGCTCGATGGCGTTTTCGAGCTGGGTCAGGAACCCGGTCTTGAAGTGGAAGAGGGTGCTGGTGTAAAGCCCCTTCTTGCCGAATTGCTTCAGAATGACGTCAGTGAGCCCGAGCCGGTAGGCGCCTGCCAGTTCCGCCGCCGGGTTGTTCCATAGGAACAGATGGAGATAATGGGGGTCGAACTCATCCAGATCGAGCGCTTTACCCGTGCCCTCCCGGACATCGCGGAAAGTCGTCTCGCGGAGCCGCCCGATCTCGCGAAGTATATTGGGAATCCGTTCTACCGGGGCGATGAACACGCTGAAGTCCTCCGTTTCCACCAGGCGGTCTTCCGCGGGTAGACGCCGGATATCAGTCAGAAGCTGGTTTGCCGGTACCGCTGGAATGATTGGCTCCTGTGCCGTTTGCCGGGCGCCGATGAAAGAAAAGCGTTGCCGGGTCCGCTGGGCGCGATTCTGAAGAAAATAGGTGTTGGCTCTAAGATTCCGGATAATCTCTTCATCGGAGCCGAATTCCGCAAGTGTTTTCCAGGGTATCGGTTTGCCAACGTAAACGTCGATGGTCTGGGTGCTTTTGTTGGTCAGCTCGCGCGGGAGGAGGGCAGTCCGGAGGAGCGGATGCAGGAGTCCCATGACCTGGAAAAACAAGCTGTTTTTACCGGGAAAGTAAACGGGCAGAACCATACTGCGGGCGTGGCGAATAATGCCGCCGATGTGCGGGGTCCAACTGGAATCGGTTACTTCACCCTGGCTCCATTGCAGATGGGACACTTCGCCGGCCGGAAAAGTTACCAGGGCGCCGCCTTTTTCGACCCACTGAATGGCCTCCTTGAGCGCCCGCGCATTGGTCAGGCGGGCCTTGGGATTACCGAAGACATCCACGGGGATCACCTGGTCCCGGATTTCCACGAGGCGCTGAAGGAGATAGTTGCCGAGAATTTTCACGTCGGGCCGGACGCGGGCCATGATCCCGCCCAGGACGATGCCTTCGAGGCCGCCGAACGGGTGGTTGCCGACGGTGACCAGCGGGCCGTGTGCCGGGATTTTGCGGAGATCGGCCTCGGAAATCGCGTAGCGGATGTTGAAGTGCTCGAGGCATTTGGTGAAGAAATGGGTCTGGGCCGGGTCGCGGGCAATCTTCGCATACACCTCGTTGATCCGGCTGAGCATAAGGTTGTTTTCCAGCGGCGATGCCAGGAGCGCCATCAGCCCGCGATGCAAAGGATGGGTGGCCGACTTTTTCAAGTCGAATAGTTTCCCCGCCGGCGGTTTGGCGGCTGATGATTTGTTTGCCTCAGACATCTTTGATCCTAATGCTGGTGGCGCTCGTTCCGTGCGTCCGGATGGTCATAGTCGGCCACAGCCCGATTCATGTAAAATTTCTCTTAATCATAATGTTCCGATCTAACGCGATCAAGCCTAACGTTTTTTTACATTTGATTCTGCAAGGTAGCGTCGGCTTTATGCCGACTATTCACAGGTATAAAGCCTGCGCTCCCGGAAAATGACTCGATCTAATAGGAATTTCAATCTTGCGGTTCTACCGAACCGCCACTATCCGTCAGCCGACGGATTGTAGCGGCCGTTCGATAGAACGGCAAAGTGCCGAACCTAATAAATATATATAAAGTTTAAAATTATTTACGACTCAATACACTAGAATGTCACCATCGCCACGGCATAGCCGCTGGCGGAAAGTTTCACGAATAATGTGGCGGTGGAAGCCTGCCAGAGGGCCGGATCGGCCTTGCGATCGCCGTCGAAATCAGCCGGTTCCGCCGGTGACACCGTATAACGATAGCGGTTGCAATGGCGCAGCATGCCGATCTCGCTCGGTCCAAACCCGGTGCCATGATTCAGCGTGGCCCCCACGTTGACCAGGCTGACGTCGGCGCCCAGCGCCTGCATGGCGGCATGGGCGATGATCGAATTGGTGGGCGAAACCGTGTTGTCTCCGGCGGCATAGTCCTGTTCCAGCAGGCGATGGGTTGCCAGGCACACGTGGCCGCCCTGGGAATACCCGGTCAGAAACAGACGGCCGTTCAGGGTCACATTGATTTGCGCGGCCAATTGACGGGCCGCCCGAAGCGCGTCAATCACGGCCAGTGGTTCGCGGTCCGCGACAAGATAAGGGGTGACCAGCGAGTTGGTGTCGAACCCCAACCCGGCATAGTCGGGCGCCACGACGCAATAGCCGGCCGACGAAAAGGCCAGTTGCTCGATCGTTTTAGAATTTAAGGGCAGACTGGGCGAATAGGGACCGGTCGGACTGTCGTGGGGACAGGAGGGGACGCTCCAGCGATAGCTTTCCGTGCCATCCATTTTATTCTTGTTAGGTTTTACCAGCTGTGCGATAATTCAGTTTCAATACCAATAGCTTTGAGCCTTCCGGATGGGTAGTCTGCGGTAGGCATCTAACGGAAACAGTTTTTGGTAGTCCTGCGACTTCTTTCAAACAATAAGTGAGGTTATTCAATGAACTTTTTACGTATTGGGCTGGCGGCGGTCATTATCGGGTTGGCTTGGCCAGGCCTGGCGGAGACAACCTATTCGATCGGCGTGCTCTACAATCTGGGCGGGCTGGGTTATACGCCCCTCAAAGGCGATTACGACGGTGACGGCAAAACCGACCCGGCGGTCTATCAGGACGCCACCGGCAACTGGTATGTCGGGTTGTCCAGCAACGACTATCGGATCAGCGTCATCAATCTGGGCGGCTCGGACTATATGCCGGTGGAAGGCGATTACGACGGCGACGGCAAGGCGGATCCGGCTGTCTATGAGGAGATAACCGGCAGTTGGTATGCGCGCCTGTCGGGCAGTCAATACGAGATTTCCTGGATGCCGGATTTCGGCGAACGGGGGTATCTGCCGATGCCGGGAGATTACGACGGCAACGGGGAGACCGAGATGGCGGTGTATCAGATGTCGTCCGGAAACTGGTATCTGCTCAGCAACGATCCCGATGAAATCTCGGACTTGGACCTGTTGGCCGTAATGTATTCCAATGCCATGGTGAATGCCGCGAATGTGACGGCGAGCAAAATCCGGAGGGATTTGACACCCATCACGGAAGATACGGCTGGTTTGATCTGGCGCACCAATCCGGATACCGGCGTCCGCGAGGTGCTGGTGATGTCATTCATGAAAGAGGCCACCGCCAGTAATTATTATCATGCCGGTCAATATACGTCGTTGCAATATGGCGACTCCTGGGTGACCCTGGTGCCGGATCTGCAGACTATCTGCCGGAATTTTACCGGGACTAATCTTTGCCTGCGCCTGAAACAGGTGTTGGGCCTGCCGGCCACCAGCCTCAACGATACCATTGTGGAATATTACGTGAATCCGCTGAACCTGTTGCGGCCCGCGCGCGACCCGGAAATCACCGATCGGGAAGCCGAAGTGGCGTTTCGCGCTAATTTGCCCTATGCTTCCATGGTCAGCACCAATTACCAGGGTTGGTTCCAGCGAACCATTGACAGCCGTAATTACGGGATGACCAACGGCGTTTGGAACGCATGGCCCTGGACCCAACTGGGCTACACCTATGACTGGTCCAAGACCGGCAACAACG
Organism: Verrucomicrobiota bacterium; assembly: GCA_018898455.1. GTDB lineage: Bacteria > Verrucomicrobiota > Kiritimatiellia > JAAZAB01 > JAAZAB01 > JAHIJO01. The sequence continues at coordinate 6,506 of JAHIJO010000207.1, forward strand.
TGATGGGCCTCAGCGAATTCGTCATCCCGGCTGAAATGCTTTACAACGAGTATAGCGTTACCACCCTGGTCTATGTTGTCACCGTCACCGGGGCCGTGGATTACGCGACCGCGCCGGATAATCGGGCCATCCCGCCCCAGGGTTACACCATTAACGTGGCTCCGCCGGAAGACCGCTAAAATTTTCGTATTCAGGTCATTCAGCTTTGGAATGCGGTAGCCCGCCTGCAACGCTATGCGCAGCATTGCGGGCAGGCCGGCGCTACCGCTTTATGGCGCTCCATCCCACCCATTCAAATCCCACAGCCAAAATAGTCAGCTTGGCTTGGCGCTTGTCCCGCCTCGGCCACCGATATCTACTCGCGGCATATTGGATTGGATAAAACGTTATTCGTTGCCGAAACACAATGCTCGACTCCAACGTCCGGATTGGGTAGATTGCGACCATGAAGTTCACGCAATACTTCATGCACGTTCGCGAGCGGCCGGACCGCCGTGGTGTTCGTGATGAATGGATCGAGTACGTGGTGAAAAATCCGCATGCCGAATTTATCCAATCGGACGGTCGGATTCGGCGATGGTGCAGGATAGCGGAAGCGGAAGGAAGGTATCTGCGTGTCGTTCTGCTTGAGGACGGAGAAACGGTACACAACGCTTTCTTTGACCGGCGATTTCGGGAGAAAAATCATGAAGGTTAAATACTTCCCAGACACAGACACGCTCCTTGTCGCCTTCAGTGACAAGAAGATCGTCGAGACGCATGACCTCAACGAAAATGTCCTCGTGGAATTGGACGAAGATAATCGTGTGGTCAGCATGACGATTGAGCACGCCAAACAGCAGACTGACGTCGGCGAGTTCTCGTACCAGCTTGCTTCGGTCGGATGAAAACGGCCGCCCTCGTTATGTTCACAGCCGAAGACGGCGGCTCCGGACTGCGGGTCAGTGAGGTCTGCTGCCTTCGGTCCCACCGTATCGAGATCATGCCCGCTCCATTCCACCCATTCAAATCCCACAGCCAAAATAGTCAGCTTGGCTTGGCGCCCCGCGCGAAACGGCCTTGGCCCGGCGTAGCGCCTTACGCGAAGCCGGGCTCGCTTGGCGCTTGTCCCGCCTCGGTCACCGATATATACTCGTGGCATTGATGGATAAAATACTATTCGTTCGCGCGGAATAGAGACTGACATATCTCTGGACGTATGCTAACTTTTCACATCAGACACGCAAAGACAAAGAGGATAGCAAATGCCTGAGATCAGCAGATTTTTCGGAATCATCATCCGGATGTTCTTTGACGAGCACAACCCTTCGCATATCCATGCGGAGTACCAGGGAAGCAAGGCTGTGTTTGATCTGAATGGAAACATCACAAGGGGAGATCTCGGATCGCGCACAGCCGTTAGACTGGTGCGCGAATGGATCGACATACGCAGCAACGAACTGCGCGAAGATTGGGAACTCGCTCAGGCGGGAAAAGAAGTCAAGAAAATCGCCCCACTGGATTGAGGTGCTTTATGTGGAATCTCAACGACGTCCAACAGATTGAGTACAAGTCAGGCTATTCTTTTCTGATTGTCTTCGATGACCGCACCAGTGCTGTCGTCGATTTCTCTGAATACCTGCAACGAGGACCCATCTTCGCCCCGCTCAAGAATCCCGATTTCTTCCGGCAGGCGAGAATCGAAGGCGGCACGATTGCCTGGCCGAATGGGGCGGACATTGCGCCTGAAACCCTCTATGAGAAATGCGAACAAATGAGTTCATGCGACAACCCCGCGCCGGCGCAGTCCAGACCGTCTCCGCGGCTCGACTGAGCTCGCCGAAGTCCGGGATCTGCCCGTATCCGGTAAATAGCCCCCCTCGATAGAACCGGAATGATCCCATAGCTAAAAGGCTTTGCGCCCCGCGCGAAACGGCCTTGGTCCGGCGTAGCCGGCGCCGAAGCCGGGCTCGCTTTGCGCTTGTCCCACCTCGACCATCGTTGTATGCTTGCGGCACGCTGAATAAAACGCTATTCGTTCGGCAGGAATTTGATGCTATGATGACGAATTTGACAGATGCCGAGATCGCGGCTTTGATCGCCGAGGCGAAACCGTTGCCCGACGACTACCGGAGTCGTGTACAGACCCTGCTGAAGGTGAGCGACGTGACGTTTCTGTCTCGGGAACGGGTCAGGTCCACTTTCATGGAGGATTTCCGCTCCTTTATGGATGCGACTGTTCCAGTGGATCGGCGAGTTTTCGATTGGTTCGATCCGCAGCATGACCCTGAAGGCAAGTACCCCCTGGACTGTCGTCTCAATGGTATGCCGAAGCCGATCATGGTCTATGCCCTGCCCAGCGACGACCGGGTCCGCGACGCCACCATCTCCTTGCTGCAGTTCGAAAGATGGAATGTGCCGCATCGTTCTCTGGCGATTTTCGAGGACCAGGAAGAGGTCCACCGCAAGGTGCTGGCCCGTTTCAGCGACATGTGCGAGAAGCAATTCAGTAGCCTTGGTGCGAACAAGGATCGGATCGGCGCATACCTGCGGGAGGCCATGCAGGTGTAGGCGGGCACAACATTGGCATATGCGGAACATGCATATGAATCCGAAGATCGGCACACTGGATAAAACGTTATTTGTTCGGCGAAGAAAAATTCAAGAAATGACATTGACAGCGGTATGACTATGGTAATACCATACAACCATGAAAACAGCCGTATCTATCCCTGATGCCGTGTTCCGAATGGCGGACCGTTTTGCGCGACAGCGCAAACTATCACGCAGTGCATTGTTTACTCAGGCGCTCGAGGACTTTCTTGCCCTCCGGCGGAGCGATGACGTAACCGAACGGCTCAACCGCGTATATGCGGCCTCAGACTCAACGATCGATCAGGCGCTGCGAACCATTCAAAGCCGTTCAATCCCGAAGGAGCGGTGGTAATGCGACGCGGCGAAGTGTGGTGGGCATCGTTGCCGGAGCCCGAAGGATCGGGGCCGGGTTACCGTCGTCCCGTGCTGATTGTGCAAGCCGACGAGTTCAACAGCAGCCGGATTCAAACGGTGGTTGTGGTCGTTATTACCTCCAATCTCAGCTTGACCATGGCCCCGGGCAACGTCACGCTCAAACCGCGCGTATCAGGCCTCCCCAGAGAATCTGTTGTGAACGTGTCGCAAGTGATCACGGTTGACAAACTGTTTCTGACCGAAAGAGTCAAGATGCTGGACGCTCACACGTTGGGTCTAGTAGACGAAGGACTTCGTCTCGTGTTTGCACTTTAAGGAAAAGAGACCGTCGAACCCAGGTGCCGGAACCTACCTCGGCCCCAGCGGCCCCAGCGGCCTCGGAGGTTCAGCGCCATCGTTCGCTCGTAAAGAATTGAATATATTCACCAAACTTTGGGGAAGCACAGATAAACCAGTCTCCAGCAAACACCTTGCTGAGTTGTATCCGTTTTGATGGAAGAAAATGTCATGAATGAGGTGCTACATCGAGGTCACACAATAAGTACGGACTGGCACCCGATACCCGAACTTGGCAATTGGCCCTTGGACCACGTTTTTGTGTCCACGGAACAGGGACACAGTTGGGGATGTTTTGGCCGGGGTCTTGCTGAAGAACCTAATGCGCGAGTCATTTGCCAAGGATACGCTATCGAGCAATGGGCGACGGAAATTGCGGGGACTGATGGGAGCGCAGGCGTGCAGCATTGTGTCACTGGTGTCTGTCACTGTTGCGCGAATCGAATCCTTATCCCTGCCGAAGTTGACGTTCACGATGCGCCCGGGAACGAAATCGTCGTGCCGATCTTCGGGAAGTACGGTCTCGGCCTTCCTGCTCTCATTGACCGGGTCAAAGCGGCCGCCAGCGCCGTCAACAACCGAACACCCAATACCATTTCAGATTCGGCGCTTGAGCAGGCTATCCAGCGTGTCACAAGGGCCAAGGATGATGAATACGAAATCCTCATGGATGACATCGACGACTTCCTGCATGTGAAACTTTCGTCATTGCCCGTCGACAAACAGGCGTCTATAAAGGCCATCTACTCTGAGCTGTACGATAAGCGGCAAACAGACTATGAGCAGTTCGCGGCGGGCAAGATAACGGCGGATGAATTCAAGATGAGAATGCGTACCAATGTCACGGCTGCGCTGCATGAAGTGCGAGACCTGCTTGGGCAAGAGGCATTTCACTCGGTGTTCAGAATGCCTCCCGAGCTCGCTGCCGCATATCTTTTTGCACGAGAAGGACAATAGAATGTCGAACCATCGGTTCAGTCTGCCTCGCTCCGCTCGGTGGCTGAATCGTAACGTTAAAACGCTTTGCGCAATGTGTTAAACTTTGGTGTGAGCCCAATTCTGTCCGGGAAATTGCGATTGCCTTGGCCGAATTGCAGAAGAAAGGAAGAAACATGATACGAATTGGTCTGGCAGCGATTGTTTGTGACTTCAAAAGGTTCAGATATTGAAATGGAATTGGAGGAAATAAGAATGAAAAAGAAAGAAGTAGTAACGATGCGTGTTCGCGTTGGTGATCGAGAACTAGAGGTTACAGGTCATCAGGATTTTGTTGAGAAAAAGATAGCAGAGTTTGTTAAGGCTCCAATTGAACCCGAGGAAAAGGGTCGTCTTGTATCTCGGAAATCAGATGAAGCAGGAACGGGAAAAGCCTTGTCTGTTGCTCAATTCTTTAAGAAATGTAATCTGACCACAGATAATAATCGTGTTCTAGTTGCTGGTTATTATCTTGAGAAGAATAAAGGACGCGACAACTTTACAGTTAGTGAACTGAAGGAATTGTTTACTGAAGGAAGAAGAAAACCTCCTGCAAATACTCACGATGCTGTCAATCAGAATATTAAAAAGGGCATGCTTATGCCTGCGGGTGACCGAGAGAAAACAAAAACGTTTGTTGTTACTTCTGATGGAGAAGAATACGTTGAAACCTTGATGACGCATTTGGAATGAGTGCTCAGTTTTCAGTTTCTGATTTAAATGCCTTTCGAGCAGAATTGATGTCAGTTGTTGCGGCAGTTGCTGCAATTAAGACGATTACTGTTCGAGACGAAGACCTTCGTGAACGGTTTCGGACTCTTTTCCGAGTGTGGTCATCCAGTATTGAGACGTCCATACGAGACGTATGCCGCGACAAGAAAGACATCCTTAAGATCAAGGCTGAACTTGAGAAAATAGCTCAATTAGCTTCTAGAATTAAGACTGTTTCAGAGTATAGGAAGCGTTTGAATCGGGCTATATCTCTTATTAACGGCATTGCAATTTATTTGCCGTCTGCACCTTCAAGAAAAATAGCGCCAAGTATACCTCGAGATATGTTTCTGTCTGGAATTCCAGATGTTTCGGTCGCTCTTGTTCCTAATTCGATAGTGGGATGGAAATCTCGTATGCAGGTATTTCTGGACGACCATCCATTTGATCAATCAGTTTTCATCATGATTAGATATCGAAAACGAAATGATAGATTAATTCAAGTTATCAAGTCCATATTGAAAGAAAATGGGGAATATGGTGTTTTAGCGAATGAGCATAAACTAACAGATGATCTCTACAACCCAATCGCTTGTTTGTTATGTTGTTCGCGGGGTATTGCTGTGTTTGATAGACCAGAGAAGCACGAAAACTTCAACCCAAATGTTGCTTATGAACTGGGGATGCTGCATTTGTTGGGTCGTCCTTGTTTGATATTAAAACATTCGTCATTTATAACTCTGCAAACAGATATACTGATGAAAGTGTATGAGCCTTATACTACCTCAAATGATGCAGGTGAAATTATTGGAAAATGGGGAGGGGAGGGTCAGACCGAAAAAAGAGAAAATAGCGGATAGTGAAATGGCGGCGCAATCCGGTCCTCAGTGGCAAGCATCGAAAGAAATCTTAATTCTTATAAGTGATATAGGGTGGGAGCCGGAGCGTGTTCTATAATACCCCTCGGCCTTAACCGGGTAGAACTCTGACAGAAAGAGGAACTTTATGCCGCGGCTGACCGAACAGGAACAACAGGAAATCATCCGCTTTGTCGAGGCGGATAGGCCGTTGCCGGATAAGTACCGGTTTCTGCTGTTCGAGGATAAGCGCGAGGTGGAACTGGTTTGGAACGGCAAGACGAGCGAGGTCTGCAATATCGTCCTGCCGTTCCAAGTCATCGAGCAGGTGGATGAGCCGCGCGCGGAAAAGCCGGAAGAGACGGCGTTGCAGATGGAACTGTTCTCACTGGACGCCCGGGGCCGCCAGCTCAAGGGCTGGACAAACAAACTCATCTGGGGTGACAATAAGCTCGTCCTCTCCAGCCTGAAGAACGGCCCCCTGCGCGAGGAGATCGAAAAGCAGGGCGGCCTCAAACTTATCTACATTGACCCGCCCTTTGATGTTGGTGCGGATTTCTCCATGGACATCGAGATCGGCCCTTCGACAGGCTCAGGGCAAGCGGAAACCTTTACCAAGAAGCCCAACATCCTCGAAGAAATCGCCTACCGCGACACTTGGGGCCACGGCGCCGACTCCTTCATCGCCATGATCTACGAGCGGCTGGTGCTGATGCGGGATCTGCTGGCGGAGGACGGAAGCATTTATGTTCATATCGATTACCGATTGGTGGCGCCGTTGCGCCTGATTCTTGATGAGATATTTGGCACGCCACGGTTTATCAACGAAATCATTTGGAAAAGGGGCAACCATAAGAACACGGAGAAGATGTATTTAATCTCGCATGACAACGTGCTTGTTTACTCAAAATCGGATAACTACATTTTCAATCCGCAGTTCGTTGCTTACGTCAAAGACTACATTGAAAAATATTACGGGAATTTCGAATCCGATGGACGCCGTTATCAATTGCAGGGGATGTATGGAAAAGGATCAGGGCCTGCCATGTATTTTGGTGATAGACTAATTTCACCTCCTAAAGGCTTGCATTGGCGTTGGACTCAGGAAAGGATTGCTGAGGCTTTCAACAACGGGATTATCGTATTTCCTCGCGGCGGAGATGGAATGCCGCGTTTCAAAGACTATCTTGACGATAAGCAAGGAGTTCCTGTAAGAACAATATGGGATGACGTTTATGAAGTGAACTCGCAGGCCGCCGAGCGTATCGATTACCCCACCCAAAAGCCCGAAGCCCTGCTTGAGCGCATTATCAAAGCCTCTTCCAATGAAGGCGATCTCGTCGCTGACTTCTTCTGCGGTTCGGGCACGACGGCGGCGGTGGCGGAGAAGCTGGGGCGGAAGTGGATTGTCAGCGATCTGGGCAAGTTCGCCATCCACACGACCCGTAAGCGACTGATCGGCGTCCAGCGGCAGTTGAAGGAAGAGGGCAAGAACTACCGCGCCTTTGAAATCCTCAACCTGGGCAAGTACGAGCGCCAGCATTACATCGGCGTCAACCCCAACCTGCGCGAAGAGGAACAGCGCAAGCAACTGGAAGAAAAAGAAGCGGCATTCCTCGACCTGATCCTGCGGGCCTACCGGGCGGAAAAGGTAGAGAACTTCGCCTGCTTCCACGGCAAGAAGGCCGGGCGGCTGGTGGCGGTGGGGCCGGTCAACCTGCCGGTGACGCGCCTGTTCGTCGAGGAGATCATCCTGGAATGCCGCAAGAAGCATATCACGAAGGTGGACATCCTGGGCTTCGAGTTCGAGATGGGGCTGTTCCCGAACGTGCTGGACGAGGCGCGGGCCAAGGGTATTGACATTGCGCCCAAGTACATCCCTGCCGAGGTGTTCGACAAGCGGGCGGTGGAGAAGAACCAGGTGGTGTTCCACGATGTATCCTATATCGAGGTCAAGCCGCTCATCCGGGAAGGCAAGAAAGGCGCGGCGCCGGCCGTGGCGGTGGAGCTGACCGACTTCTCGGTGTTCTATTCGCAGGACTCGATTGCCAACGCCGAGGCGGAGATCAAGAATAAGGGCAGTCGGATCGTGGTGGAGAAGGGCCAGATCGTCAAGGTGACCAAGGACGCGAAGGGGATCGTCAAACGCGAAGTGCTCACCAAGAACTGGACGGATTGGATTGATTACTGGTCGGTGGACTTCGAATTCGAGAGCAAGCGGGAGATTGTGCGGGTAAAGAAAGAGAGCTCGCGCAGAGACGCAGAGGCGCAGAGTAAGAATGAAAACATGGAGTGGGAGGAAGTCTGGACGGGGGATTACATCTTTGAGAACGAGTGGCAGAGCTTCCGCACCAAGAAGGACCGGTCGCTGGAACTGAAGAGCGTCTTTCGCGAATGCACGCCGGGGCGGCGCAAGCTCGCGGTCAAGGTGGTGGACATCTTTGGGAACGACACGATGACGATCGTGGACGTAAGCGTGGGCGGAAAGAAGGCCTGAGGCCATTTATTGGTTTCCAAACCTATCGAATTCGATAGGTTTGAATAGGACGATTGCCGTCTCCTCCCGAATTCAGGGAATCCGAGCCGCAGAAAGGAAACAATCATGGCGGAGAAAATTGATGTTCAAGGCAAGGAAATCACGATAATTTCCAGAGAGCGACAGGATTACATCTCGCTGACCGATATTGCAAAATACAGGAACAGCGCCGCGCCCGCCGACATTGTCAAGAATTGGATGCGCAGCCGGAGCACCATCGAGTTTCTGGGTCTCTGGGAGCAATTGAATAACGCCGACTTCAAACTGGTCGAATTCGACCAGTTTAGAAATGAGGCTGGAGCAAACCATTTTGTGTTGTCGCCTCAGCGATGGGTCAAATCCACCCGTGCCATCGGTCTTATCTCGAAATCCGGCCGGTATGGAGGCACCTTCGCCCACAAGGATATTGCCTTTGAGTTTGCCTCCTGGATTTCGCCACAGTTCAAACTTTACCTGATCAAGGAGTTCCAGCGGCTCAAGGATGATGAATATAAGCAACTTGGATGGGACATCCGGCGCAATCTGGCCAAAATCAACTACCGGATTCATACCGACGCCATCAAAGAGAACCTGATCCCGCCGGAACTGAGCGCGCGCCAAACCAACCTGGTTTATGCCACGGAGGCGGACGTGCTGAACATGGCGCTCTTTGGCATGACGGCGAAAGACTGGCGCGACGCGAATCCGGGCACGAAAGGCAATATCCGGGACTACGCAGATGTATCGCAACTGGTAGTCCTCTCCAACCTGGAGAACCTGAACGCGCTGTTCATACGGGAAAACGCGCCACAATCAGAGCGGCTTCGCAAGTTGAACCAGATTGCCATCCATCAAATAAAACTGCTGACAGAAAACCCAAACATCAAGCGGCTTGAGGCAAAGGACAAATAATGGCCCTGCATCCAGATTTCCCCAATTCCCCGCACGCGATTCTCGATCCGGGTATCCGCTGGTTTCCCGCCGATGAGGCGTTGCGGGAAAGCAGCATGGAGAAGCTCATGCCGCCGCTCGTGGCGGAGCTGCGCCGCAAGGTGAAGGAGTTCCGGGATGGGGGCTACGTGGGCGCGGCGGATACCAGCCGGAGCCTGCTCAATTGGTGGTTCAACACGCCGCACCTGTTGGAACAGGCGTATCGCACCTCGTCCTCTGGGAGAGGGGCCGGGGGTGAGGGCTTGGCGGAGTTTGAATACTACTTTGCCCAGCGCGAGGCGCTGGAGACGATTATCTACCTCTACGATGTGGCGGGGGTTAAGGATAAGCACGATATGATGCGCTTCGACGCCAGCGGCCTGGTATCCGGGAGCATGTTCGACGAGACCTGGCGGCGGTTCGTGGTGAAGATGGCGACGGGCAGCGGCAAGACTAAGGTGCTGAGCCTGGCGCTGGCGTGGAGTTTTTTTCACAAACTCTACGAGCCGGACTCCGAACTGGCGCGTAACTTCCTGGTCATCACGCCCAACATCATCGTGCTTGACCGTATTTACCGGGATTTCCAGGGGCTCAGGATTTTCTTCGACGATCCGGTGCTTCCTGATAACGGCTTCGACGGGCGCAACTGGCGCGACGATTTTCAACTGACGCTGCATCTGCAAGACGAGGTTCGGATCACCCGGCCTACGGGCAATATCTTCCTGACCAATATCCACCGGGTTTATTCGGGCGACGACCTTCCGCCTTCGCCGGATGATGAAGACCTGCGGGATTATTTCCTGGGCAAGCGGCCCACGGGCGCGACCACGGATTCCAAGGTGGACCTGGGGATGATCGTGCGGGATATTGACGAACTGATGGTGTTGAATGACGAGGCGCACCATATTCACGATCCGCGCATGGCCTGGTTCAAGGCCATCGAAGACATCCACAACCGGCTGAAGCAGAAGGGGGCGGCCCTTTCCATGCAGGTGGACACGACGGCCACGCCCAAGCACGACAACGGCGCGATTTTCGTGCAGACGATAGCCGATTACCCGCTGGTGGAGGCCATCTCGCAGAACGTCGTCAAGCATCCCGTCCTGCCCGACGCGCCGAGCCGCGCGAAATTGCAGGAGCGCCAGAGCGCAAAGTACACCGAGAAATACGCCGACTATATCCATCTGGGTGTAATCGAATGGCGCAAGGCGTATGCCGAACACGCGAAGATGGGCAAGAAGGCGATCCTGTTCGTGATGACCGACGACACCCGCAACTGCGACGATGCGGCCGAGTATCTCCGGGCCACCTATCCGGAATTTGCCGATAAAGACGCCGTGCTGGTCATTCACACCAAGAACAACGGCGAGATTTCCGAATCAACATCAGGCAAAGACAAGGAAGAACTGGCTTTACTTCGCAAACAGGCGAATGAGATTGACGGGACGGACAGCCCGTACAAGGCCATCATCTCGGTGATGATGCTCAAAGAGGGCTGGGACGTGCGCAACGTTACCACCATCGTGGGTCTGCGCGCCTATGCCGCCCAGAGCAACATCCTTCCCGAGCAGACGCTGGGCCGGGGTTTGCGCAAGATGTATCCCGACGATGTGGAAGAGTACGTCAGCGTGGTCGGCACCAATGCCTTCATGGAGTTCGTGGAATCCATTCAGGCCGAAGGCGTGGTGCTGGAGCGCAAGGCGATGGGGGAAGGTACGGGGCCGAAGACTCCGCTGGTGGTCGAAGTTGACAAGGAGAACAAGAAGAAAGACATCGCCGCGTTGGATATTGAAATCCCGGTGCTGACGCCCCGCGTTTACCGGGAATACAAAAGCCTGGGCGATCTGGACATCGCCGCGCTGGGGCATCAGCGATTGTTGTATTTGCAGTTCAGCGAGGAAGAACAGAGGGAGATCGTATTCAAGGACATCGCCACCGGCGAGATTACGCATACCACGATTCTCGACGCGGCCGGCGTTGCCGACTACCGCAGCGTGATCGGCTACTTCGCGCGAAGCATCATGAAGGATCTGCGCCTGGTCAGCGGCTATGACGTGCTGTATGGCAAGGTCAAGGCGTTTGTGCAAGAGGGGTTGTTTGAACGCCCGGTGGAACTGGAAGACCCCAACACATTACGCAACCTGTCGGAACCGGCCGCCACCAAGACCCTGATTGAGACCTTCAAAAAGGCGATCAACGCGCTGACCGTCCGGGACAAAGGCGACGCCGGAATCCGGGACACGATCAAGTTGCGCCAGACCCGGCCTTTTGTGGCCAAGGATCAAGGCTACCTTGTCCCGAAGAAAAGCGTCTTCAACCGCATCATTGGCGACAGCCAACTGGAGCTTCGGTTTGCCGCATTCCTGGAGGATTGCGGCGACGTGGTCTCTTACGCGAAGAACTACCTGGCCGTGCATTTCAAGCTGGACTATGTGAACGCCGCCGGCGACATTTCCAACTACTATCCGGATTTTATGGTCAAGCTGTCCGCCAAACGGATTGTCATTGTCGAAACCAAAGGGCGGGAAGAATTGGACGTACCGGAGAAGATGGCGCGACTGCGGCAATGGTGCGAAGATATCAACCGGGTGCAGTCAGACGTGGAGTACGACTTCGTTTATGTGGACGAAGAGAGCTTTGAAAAATTCAAACCCTCTTCATTCCGGCAATTGCTGGAGGCCTTCAAGGAATATAAAGGGAAAATATAACAAAGTGCCGCGTGGAATGGCTATTCCGCTGTGCGTCATAGCCACCGGTGAGCTTAACCGTAATAGGAGTTATTGATATGTTGTTCTTATCCCCCCGGGAAACAAAACAGTGGGCCGGGCTGGGCGCTGAAATCCTGGCCGGGCGGGCCCTTGAACCCCATGTCTTTGACGGCGAGATCCGGTCCAACCTGCGGCCGGTGTTCGCTTATTTCGCGGGCGCCCTGCTGGCCGCCAGGGGACAGGAACAGCGGGCCGTCGCCTGATTGCGGGAAGGCGCCCGCGCGGAAGAAACCTCGCTGTTGTCGAATGCCTGCCTGGTCAGTTTCTTGGAATGCCATGGCGGCCGGATGATCATGCCGACTGTAGTGTAGTGATCCATACCCGAATTCACTCCGTGATAAAAGATAAAAATTGAGGAGATAATTTGATCTTGTACTTGCTGTTAAAAACGGGTAATTTTAGAAAATATATAGTTCCAGCAGATTGATGTTGGAGGCGGATATGGATAATACGGTTAATCACAAGCAGAGGTCAGCGGTAGGTCGCCGACCGGCCGGCGCTCATTGCCTGGTCACGCTCGCCCTCATCCTGAGCTTCATTTTCTTTTCCATTTCGGTTGCCTCCGCCGCCACCAAGACCTGGATCACGACTACCGGCACTAATAATTGGTTTGTGGGCACAAACTGGTCTGGCGCCGGTGTGCCTGGTCCAACCGATGATGTGGTGATTACCAATGCCAACACCTACAGCGTTCTGCTTACCGGCTCAGTTGCCATTGCTGATTTTTACATCGGCGGCGGCAGGGCCGGTACGCGAGCACTGGTTTTCTCCAACTGGAACACGACGCTGACAACGACGAATGTGACCGTGCAGAACGGGGGATCTATCACTCTGCCGGCAGCGTTCACGAACAACGGGATATCGAACAATGTCTATATCGTATGTTCCAATCTGACGATTTTGACCGGGGGCAGTATCAATGCCGACGCCAAAGGATATTCCGGCGCCCTCGGAGGAACCAGCGGTTATGGGCCGGGAGCCGGTGGTCGCGATGGAAATTACGGTTATGGCGGTGGTTATGGCGGCAGAGGCGGAGGATTATTGGGTGGTTGGACCTATGGCGCTTACACTGCGCCGGCGAATCCGGGCAGCGGTGGTGGTAGCGGTGTAACTGGTCTGGGAGGGAATGGAGGGGGTGCGATTAGCATTATCGCCTCCAACACGATAACGGTTAATGGCACCATTACCGCCAATGGAGGAGCCGGGGGGCAATACGGCGGGGGTGGATCCGGAGGAGGGGTTTACCTTGTCTGCAACACGTTTGTGGGTACCAACGGGAATATCAGAGTTAACGGCGGGACCGGAGGTCTGGGCGGTGGTGGTGGTGGTGGCGGCGGCGGCGGCCGGATAGCGGTGATTTATAATTCCGCGGCGCAGGGCGCTATCCCGGTTCCAACAGTCTGTTTTTCGGCCGCTGTCGGAACGGGCTCAGCGGGGAATGGCGATATTGGGACGCTTTGCTTTCCTGACAATTGGTTTTTGGGGGAGACGATAACAATTCCGCACATTGGCCAGTGGATGGTGCCGGGGTGGACAAACTGGTCGGTGGACAGTCTGACAATCAGCAACGCCTGGATTAGATTTTCGGCGGAAGGCTTTCAACTAACCGTGACGAACAATATGACGATCATGGGAAGCACCGGAAGGTTGGAATTGGCGTGTAATTCCACTTGGTGGAATTATGGGGCTCAATATTCATACGGCGCCACTGGACCCGTGCTGAATGTGGGCGGGAATTTGACGCTGACCAATGGGGGCAGGCTTTTCGTCTATAGCGCGATGACGAATGCGTCGAATCCGAACTATGGCGCGCTGGTGAGTGTGGTGAACGATGTGTATATAGGCACGGGTTGCTGGATTTATCCCTATTCGCACTGGACCAATGGGGGGTCCCCTCTTTTTCGTATGCGCCATTTGTTCATTGCAACCTCCGGCGGGTTCTCTGCCGGTGCGCGAGGCTATTCCTGCGGGCTCGTCAGAGGGACAAGCGGTTATGGACCAGGATTCAGCGGATCCGGCGGCGGCGCCGGTTATGGCGGTGTAGGAGGAGGTGCGCTGGGCGGTGCTACCTATGGATCTTCCAATGCTCCGGTGGCGCCGGGGAGTGGAGGGTACACATACACACAAGCCGATAGAGCCGGGAATGGCGGTGGTTTGATTCGCGTTGAAGCTTCCGGTGTGTTTACATTAAACGGGACAATGAATGCCGATGGTGAGGGGTGTCCGTATTATGGCGCTGGTTCCGGTTCCGGTGGAGGTGTTTATCTCAAATGCAAAACCTTAAGGGGAAGTAACGGTATTCTTAGTGCCAAGGGCGGTGTTGGAACAGGCTCTTATACCACTGGCGGTGGCGGCGGCCGGATAGCGGTTTGGCGCGCGTAAGATACGACCGGCGGCGCCATTCAAACCAATGTGGACGGCGGCACTGGCCCTAGTGGCGCCGGCGGAGTCGGTTCCATCGTTTGGGGCGGATTGCCTGACCTGGCAGTGAACACGAACCAGCTGACGGCTTCGATCATGCAGGGTGGCCGCACGAACTTAATAAACTTTACTCTCTGGAACTGCGGGCTCGACACCAACAATTTATTCTATTACGCCATCACCAATTTAACCCAAAGCGGAAC
>JAHIJO010000208.1 GCA_018898455.1 Verrucomicrobiota bacterium
ACAGAACCGGGAACGAAGGGGACTCATGGCTGACTCCTTTTCGAGTCCGGTTTATTCCGGAACTCGTTGGAGTCAGCTTAGCGCATGGGAAATAAAAAACCGCTCCGCGTTTCAATCCGCGAAGCGGTTCCGTTCAACGCGACGTCTTTTCGCCAATGCCTTGTCAGCATTGACGAAAAGTGAATATTGCGCGATTTTCGCGCAATATTCAGGTCATACATATATCCTCCGTGGGAATCCAACCAACACGTGAATCCGTAACCGAAAAGCCCCTGATAGTTGGGGGACCGACCATCCATCTTTACGGGCGGGCGGCCGCCGGGGATGGGATGGAGAATTTGGCCGGTCTGCCCGAGACCGTAACGACGTCCTGCTCTTTCACCCGACATATTTCCCGGCTTCATCGAAATAGGCCATCACATTCTCAACCGGCGACACTTGGGTAATGGCTCCATTAAGAAAATATCCGCCGCCGTGTGCCGCGTCATCGAAACAACGCCTGACCTCGGCGCGAACATCCTCTGGAGACCCCATCTGCAGGATGTTGGCATTGACGTTTCCGAGAAGCACCAGCTTATCCCCATAATTCCGCTTCATCTCGGCAAGACTCATTCCCGCGGTAGGTTCGATCGGCTCCAAAGCGTCAACCCCGAGAGAAATAAGATCCGGCACGATCTTGTTGACATTCCCACAGGAGTGGAATAGGAAATATTTTCCACCATTTTTGATCTTATCCACCACTCTCTTGATTCGTGAAAAAGCGTGTTCACGCATCCATTCCGGCGACAGAATCGTGGTATTCTTCATTCCAAGGTCATCGGCGCAATGAATGACGGGACTGTCGTTCATATTGTTTATGACCTCCACCATCTGCGAAGCGCGTTCCATGTTTCGTTCCAGAGCGGCGTCTATCAATTCACCGTCTTCAAACATGATAGTGCTGAAGTTCTCGATCCCGATTCCATGATAGAGGTGTTCCAGACAGGACACCGGCGCCGATGGGACAAAGAGCGTGCGATCTCCGAGTATGGCCTGGAGCCTTTCCACTTCCCTGATATGAGCGTGTGCCGCATCACGGGGATCATCGCCGCTATCGGCAAAACGCTTCAGAGACTCCCTGGCTTCGTCCAATGTATGCGCCTGTTCCGCCCCCCCGACCGTCCAGCGGAGGTATCCGTCGCACTGGACACCTTCGACAACGCCCCACTGCGGCGTCATCATCGATCGGAGCATATCCATCCCGACCTTGCCATAAGCCTCGGCCGTGATATGTTCCATCACTTCCTTCGTCGCCCCCCGAAGTTTCTTGCCGGTAACGGCCTCAATGAAACCCACGTTTCTCGCTTCGCCATAGATTGGAACTCTGTCGGTTTCCTTGCGCTGAAACGTCAGCAACACACGTTCCTTTGCGGTCAACTCCGGTCTCGTTCTTTCACGATTGCCGAGTAGATATGGGCCTTTCGGCCCACCCCCCTCACAGACCCGGACGTGCGCAATTAACGCATCCGGTTCTTCGGGCGGTGGTTTTGCCAGACGGTTTCCCACCTGTCCGTTTGATTTGAGGCTCCCATATGCCGGGTCTCTTGTCATATTTGCTATCTCCTTGCGTTAGTGTGCATTTCGTTTTTGGAGTTCTGTGTCTCCTTCGCGCAACACGCAGGAGTCCACCGTATTTTCCCCGACGTCCCCCTTCTCTCCATCGGCTCCCTTCGGCCTCGGTTCGCCGACTTCTTCGTTACTATGAGGACGCTACGACTGCCGCCACGGCTTTCGTCTGCGTTTCGTTTCCTTCACGCGCGACTTACTGCGTTCCCGCCGTCCTTTGTGTTTCCGCTATCTCGGACTCCTGTCCCAAGCGGCGTGCCTGTGACTGGCCAGGCGGTTGGTTTACCGGTGTCCGCCCCTCCTCCGGTTCTTCCCGCAGAGTCGTGTGGCTCTCCCAGGTTCCTGTGTGCCCTCTTGTGTCTTTGCCCCGTTCTCAGACCCCGCCGGTGGGATAGCGCCTGACTGCTTGGTAGCTCCATCCTTTCGTCCCCGTACAACATGACGCCAAGGACCGCCCGGGATAATAGGAATTTCGGGGCTCAATCACGCGGCTTTGACACTCACGGCCTACGCTTCACCGCTTCGATTACTCTACACGGGCAAGGCTCGTTTCCGGGCGCGCAGTCTCGCTTCCCCGGACGGGTTTCGGGTTTCCCCTCCCCCGCAAGGCCACTTTCGGAAAATTTCAGTTCAGTTTGCCTGTCCCTCCCTTTTCCATAGATTTATCCTGGCGCGACATCGTTTTTCCTTTCTTCTTTAGAGAGAGCATCGGCCTGCAACAGCGCCTCCAGCAAGAATCCCACGCCGTCGGTTGCTTCGTAGTAAGGCTTGGCAGGGTGCCCGCGAAACAGGCCGTTGTGCTGAAGCTTGGTAATGGCATCGGCGGCCAACTCGAAGGCGGCTTGGGCGTATCGTTTCTCGCCGGTGCAACGATGCAACCGAACAAGAAACGCGATTGCCCGTCCGTAATGCTCGGCGTATGTTCCCTGCGGCGCAAAGTCACGGGCATATCCTTCGTACCAAGTCCGGCTCAAGCACGATCGGGGCGGCGATTCAATCAGAATCCACTCGGCAAATTGGCGGGCGGTTTTCAGAAGGTCTTTTTCTCCTGTGATCGTGTACGCCAGCGCGTAAACTTCCGCCGATGCCAGAGGATGTTCATAACCGGCAACATAGGGTTGCCAGAGATCAAGGTGTCCTCGCGGTTCACAAGCGTGATAACCCGCTTCGGTGCGCACATCCGCAACTACGCGCGGGCCGGGCTCCGGGGATCCGTCCAGCCTTAGCGCACCCCAGAAACGCCCGGTCTGCTTGTCATACCCGTACTTCGCGTAAGCCCGGAGGTAGGCCAACGCGTAATTCCGCAGTTCCTCGTCGCCACAAAACTCGTAGGCGTGGAGCAGGTCGCGACAACACAGCCCCACTTCCGCGGTGGTAAAGTGGCTGCCATCGAAGCGTTGTGAACCGGCATTGGGACGGGCGGCAATGAGGTTTGTCACCTCATGCCGGCGGCGCCAAAAGTAGTCCGCCAACAGCCGGGCTCTTGTCTGCCAAACTCGCTCGCCCGTGCGGGAATACATAAACGCAAACGCGCGCCCGAAAGCGGCGGATGTCATGCTGAAATCGCATCCGCGGCCGCCGTCATCGTGCCGGTTCACCTCGCCGGTTTCCTTGTCGATGACGTGCCATTTCCAGATGGCCTCAATCTCACGACGGACCGATTCCGGGTTCACCTCCCATAGCTTTTCCCAGAGAATCGTATGCATGGCGTGGAACTCGTGGGGATTCCCATCGTGTCCGTCACGACAATCCCGAAATACGTCGTAATGGCGGTGCCATCCCCACCACCAGAATCCCTTGTCGTCCACGAGGTGGGTGAGGTACCAGTCGATGTATTTCCGCGCGAACTCCGCGTAACGCGGCTTTTCCGTCAATGCCGACAGTTGGAACATGGCGGACAAGGTCGGCTGGTCCATTAGCAGGTTGGCTCCGGCGGGAGCGCGCCGGCCGCGACGCTGCACGCGCCAATGCTCATCCAAGGGCAGCGGGTCGGCGGGGCACGACAGGGATTGCACGTCAAGGATACTAACCAGAATCGGCGTGTAAGTGTCGCCGTATCTATCCGTGCCGTGTTCGATCAGAAGGTCGATACATTGCTGCACGGCCTCGCAGTAGTTCCGGGCGCCGCTGGTGGACCAGTTGTCGACGTTCATCCGTTCGCTCCGTCTCCGTATTTGTTAACGCCTTGTTTTTCACTGGACGCACTATCTTCCAATCCATTTCTGTCAATTCAATGACACGATCATATGCCCCTACCCATTCAACATGTCAACGCCTTTTTTTACCTTTTTCCATACCACTCGTGGCCATGCTGTGAGTCAGGGTTGCACGGCGCAATAATCCGGCATTGGCTTCCTTGAGCACGCCAGCAAACCACCCCGGCGCTGGAAAAGGAAAATCAAGCCGCGTATTGACAATGGTCACCACCCGCGGCAGGATACTTTCGATATGAAGAAACTTGGCGTTGCCCTGTACGGATCCAACGGTCATCAGATTGTCGGCGCGCTGAACAACCATCCGCGCGCCCGGCTGGTGGCAGTTGCGGCCATGGATCCCCCGGCCTATGCTCCGGATATCTGTCGGTGCGCTTCGATCGAGGACCTGCTCAGTAATAATGACGTCGAGTTGGTTTCCCTCTGTTCCCCGCGCCGCGCCGACCAAGCGCGGGACGCGCTCCTCTGTCTGGAAGCCGGCAAACATGTCTATGCCGAAAAACCCTGCGCCCTGACCGAAGCCGATCTGGACCGCCTGATTGCCAAGACTCAACAGGGTCCGGCCCGTTTTCGTGAAATGGCCGGAACCGCCTTTGAGGAACCCTATCTGACCATGGGCGAGATTGTCCGCTCGGGCCGCCTAGGCACGATTGTCCAGGTCTTCGCCCAGAAATCGTATCTTTGCGGCGATCACCGTCCTCAGGATGAATCCATTCACGGCGGTCTCATTCCCTGGGTCGGCGTGCATGCCCTGCGGCTGGTGGAACACGTGACCGGCATCCGGATCGCGGAGATTGAAGGACAAGAAACCCGGCTGGGTAATCCCCAAAAGGGAGACTTGCGCCTGGCGGCCACCATGAATCTGCGGCTGGAAAACGGCGCTTTGGGCGCCGTGATATGCAATTACCTGAATCAGCCCGGTTTCGGACGCCACGGCAACGAACATTTGCGGATTTTCGGCGTTGATGGATTCGTCGAGGCTGTAGATGGCGGTGTCCGGACACGACTGGTTGTCAAAGACAAGGACCTCGGTCCGCTCCAATGTCGGACCACCGTTCTGCGGTATGAAGACATGTATATTGACGAACTGCTGGGGCTGGGCGTCATGCCGCTCACGCTGGAAGCTGAAGTCCATCCAACGCGCATGACCATCCGCGCCAAACAGAACGCCGACGCGCGAGAGACTTGAATTTTAACCGAGCAGTTTGTTCTCCAGCCTCCTCATACATTTCTGAACGAACACCGGCCGATCGGCAAGCGTTTATTAAGAAACTGAAGTTCAAAATCGGTTCGCTCCCTAGCGTCAAGTTTCAGCGGTGGCCCGGGATCAAAACGACCATCGGAGGAAAATACTTTGCGGATCGCCTCCAAATAATCCTCATGATCCGTCGCAATATGAATGGCGCCCCCCGGAATCAATGTCCGATCGAGCCCATTCAGGAAACCTTCATCGAACAAACGGCGGCGATGATGCCGGCGTTTCGGCCAGGGATCGGGAAAGAAGATATAGAAAGTCGTGACCGACCGCGCCGGCAGAAGATAGCTGATCGCATAACAGGCCTCGACATATACCAGGCGGATATTGGATAGCTGCCGACGCCGGGCTTCCCTCTCCACCGCGAGAATTCGCAGAAGCAGGCAGTCAATCCCCAGAAACGAAACCTCGGGATGGCGGGCGGCATGGGCCAGCAGGAAGCGTCCTTTTCCGCACCCCAGATCCACCTCCAGGGCACGCGGCTTGCACCCGAACATGGATTCCAGGCTCAGCGGCCCCAGCCAGTTGGAGGGGATCACGCGAAGGCTGTCGGGGGAGGCACACATTATTTAATTCACATGTTGTGTTCGGTGTTCAGCTTTAGTTGTTCAGTGTTCCGTGTTCGGTGTTCGGCAAGGAACCACCTGCAGGCCACAGAGCATGTGATAGACGTGATAATCCTCGATAGTCACATGCGCTTTAGCTATGGCTGATCCCGACCCCTGAACACCGAACACTGAAAACTTCCTGCCTTGCGAAAGACTTCCCGGATTGCATCACCAGCCGAACGCCCGGAATACGCCATACAGGACCAGGCTGAAGCCCAGCATGACGGCGGCGCACGGAAGAATTTGGCGGTAAATGGGAATCAGGGACGACGAAAAATAATCCCGGGTCACCAGAAGACACAAATGAATCGGCGACAGCATCATGCCCATGTACCCGAACCCGAACGCGAGCGCCAGGGTCGCCATGGGTGTCAACCCGGCGCCCTCCTGGCTCATCAAGCCGACGATCAGCGGGAACGCCATACCGGCGAAACCGGACGCGACGCCGGTGATCAATCCCGCCAGCAGGGGCAGGCCGGCGACCAGCAGGACCACCGGAAATCCGGCTTCCATCAGCTCACGGCCGGCCGTCGGCAGGAGACGCGAATCATCCAGGAGCGACTGAAAAATCGCCACACTGCCCACCGTCAGGAGAATATTCAGCGAATGCCGCCCGGCCAGCGAGGCGAACAGGCGGCGGACGGACCACCCGCCGTCATCCCGCAGGATCATTCCAAGCCCCAGAAGCATGCCGATCAGCATGGCCAGCATTTTTCGCAATTGCCCATTGAGAAACGGAAATCCCTGGCTCAGGATCGGAGGAAGCAGAAGGACACTGGCAATAATCACCATCAGGGGCAGGATAACGACCACGAATCGGCGGCCGGCCGGCTCTGCCGGCGCGGACGACCGGACACACATCAAGCGATCCTGATGCGGCCGGAGCAGAAACAGGTACCCCGCCAGCAGGGTCACCGGTGTAAATGCGATCAGCGCCAGGACATACTGCCAGGTTTCCATGTGGAAGACCGTCAGGCTGATGATGACCACCGGGTAGATCGGCCACCAGTATTCCACGACATGCCGGAACCAGTAATTGACGGCGGTTTTCCACTCGGGCGCCCAGTGCTCTTCATCCACGACCTGCTGGACCATGGGCGCCGAGAACAGGGCGCCGGCCGGCATGGGCACGAGCCCGATGACCAGGGGCGCCGCAATCAGGCTCCACAGCCGGCCATGCCGGCCGCCCAGCCGGCGGGACAAGGCGACAATCGCCTGGGCGTTCCGTTCCTGCGACATATACCGGCCGAATTCCACCACGAGCGCCGTGATGGCCAGGAGCATCCAGAGGTAGCTCTGCTTCAAGGCCGCTCCCAGACTGATCAGCACCTCGATCGGCGTATGCCCGGCCCAGGCATTCAACCCGACTCCACCCAGAATGATCGCCAAGCCAAGGGGAACACGGAACCGAGTCAGCGCCAGCATGCCCAGGAATATCGCCAGAATTTTCAGGATCGGCGGACAGTTCAGCATCCATTATCTCCCATCAGATCAGCGCGGTGTTTGTATCGCAGTCTCCGTGCCAGCGCAATAAAATTGTGGGGTATGTGTCCAGAACCTCAATGATCCCACTCTTTCGACAAGGCGCTCATGGTGATAAAACGAATGCCATTGTCTTGCATCAATCCCAGGAACTTGTCCAAGGCCCTCAAGGCGGGCTTGCCGGTGTTCTCATAGAGGAAAGGACGGAAGGTGATCGTCGTTTCGTCGGACCGAACGGAATGGGGCATCGCCACGAATTCCCACGGATGCAAGTAAACGCAAAGCACCGAATCTCCCGCGGGCGTTTTAACCCGCGCCATCATCCGGCGGCACAGCCGCGCGAACCACTGCGCGCCCTTCAGCCGCAGCATGGGCCATTGATCCCGACTTCGCCTCTTTCCCTGCCGATCCTCGCCGGCATCCCTGTCGTAGAAATTCGGCAATTCAAGAATACGCATCCTTCCCGGTTTTGACCAATTGCTGCGCGACGGATGGTAAGGCAGAAAATCACGGCCATAGAAATACGCGGGGAAAGACGAATCCACGCGATAGCCCAAATCCTCCAGCACGCCGATCATGGCATTGGACCCAAAAAGACGCGGCGCGCGAAACGAAACCGGACGCGCACCGGAGATGCGTTCGACGACCTGCGTGGCCCTGGCCAGCCGCGCCGGGATTTCTTCAGCCAGAATAAACCCGCCTACCGGCACATCATAGACCGGCTCGCCCACAGTTTCGTGATACATCGTGTGACAGCCCACTTCATGGCCGTTAGCCATCGCTTGCGAGACCATCCGCGGATAAGCCTGCGCCTCACGGCCGGTAAACAAAAAAGTGGCCCGCACGCCATGCGCCCGCAAAACCGCCAGAATCTCCGGCGTGGCGTATTTCACACCCCGGCATTCCGATGTCCAGGAACCGATATCCGGCTCCATGTCAAAGCTCAAGATGATAGTATTCACTTATCTCTGTTTTCGCTCCTTACGAAACTATTTAACCAGCGTTTTCCGCCTCGATAATAATGGCCGCATAGGCCCCGGACAACCGGGGAATCGTCAAGAGCAGACGCCCGTTCCGGGTTTGGCATTGCACCTCGGCATGACGGGCGGTCACTTTGGGCTGGGTCAACGGACAGGCCAGTTCGATCTCCACATCACAAACCGGCAGGATCTCCGTGATCTCACGCTGGGCGGTAGGCAGGGTCCAAGCCACGGAACGGTTGGCCAGATGAATAATCGTGCGATTAAGCGCTTCCTGGCGCCAGATTGTGATCTCGACCGTGCGGGGCGCTTTGACCACAACCTGTCGCGCCGGCAACAGATCGCCGATCGTCGCGGCCATCTGTCGGCCTATATGCGCATCGCCATGTGTTGAGAAATAGCGGCCAATGTCAAAGGCGATATAGCAGCTTTTCCCGCCCCCGAAGGAATTGGTGGTAACTACCGGCCAAGCCCGGCTAATTGCGGCTGGCAGAGGATCCTCCATGCCGGCCACCGAGCCGGCGGGATCAACTTCAATATAACGGGAGATAATCTTCCCTGCGGCTTTAGTTTTCTGGAAGATTCCTGATGCGGGTTCCGGACCGTTCGGCTGTTCCACCGCAAAATGACCTTTCGAGAATCCTTGGCTGGATATTCCCAACACATCTCCCAGAGCAAAATCCGCGCGCCGGGCGCCTTTTTCATCACGCAACGAAACCTCGGCCGTAGCCAGCATGCGTCCGCCATTGCGGACGTATTCGCGGATAACACGGCAACAATGTTCGCTCAGGTTGGCTGAATTGGGTAGGACCAGCAGATTATATTTGGCCAGCGCTTCCGGGCCGTCCAATCTTTCAGCCACGACGATGTCAAACGGCAGGTGTTCTTCAATCATCAGCCTGGCCCAGCCGATAAATTCCTCGCGCCATTCGATCGCATTGACATCAGCCTGGTAATATTTGCGCGTTGCCCAGGAAAATAAAAGCGCGATGCGGGCATCCGATTCTGCGCCGAAATCCAGATCAGCGTCTTGCATGTAAAACTCAAGTCCGCTCGTCACATTTTCCAGCAGATGCTTGGCGGTGGTGGTGTCAGGACGTGCGCCCACGCCGCAGGGGCCAAACACTTTGCCGCCGTTCGCCTTGCAGGCCGATGCATATATCAACCATAGGGCCTTGGTGATAGGCCAGTGCGCGTAATGAACCGGGGTGGAAGTCAGCAGAATCCATGAAGGCAAACCAAGGGCATTTTGCCAGCGCACATTGATGCTGGTGGAGTTAAGATCCGAACACGGCACTTTAAACACGTCAAAACATTCGGATAGAAAAACATCCATGGATGGCAATGCTTCCTCACCGATACAAGTCTGGGACGTAACGAACAACGGCGCCATAGTGTTGTGGGCCGCAATAATTCCGCGCTTGCGCAGGACGGCGGAAATACCGGCAAAAATGGACGCGCTTCGTTCGGAGCGCCAGTCAATATATGCCTGCCAATGGTCATAGATCGTCTGGCGAGTCAGATTGTTGGTGCCGCAAATCTTTTCCAGCGCGGGACGGCAGTAGTCGCAGACACAGATGTCTCCATGGATGAGCATGTCCAGGTGGAATCCGTCCGGATGGTAACGTTCGGCAATTTCTTCAGCGATGGCGATCACCTGGTCGCGTTTGGGCGAATTGAAGCATGGATTCTGCCATTGACCGCCCGGGATCGCGTAGACCCGGCCATTCGGCCGCGCGGGATCAGCCCAGCTTGCGAGTTGATGCGGAAATGGCGCAGGCACCTGAGCAATTCCGACCGTATTCCATTCCGGGTGCTTCGAGTCGAGCCAGTTGATATAATGAATAATCTTCTTGCCGTGTTTCCGCAACCGCGTCGTAAGATCGCCCACATAGTCTCTGCCCTTAAGGTTGGGGTGTTGCGGCCAGATCGCGCTGGGATAATAGGCGATGCCAAACTGGTTGGCAGCATAGATGGCAACAATATCGGCGCCGGTACCCACCAGTTCTCGTGTTATGCGATCAGGGTCATATTTCGCAAAAGCCGAATCCTGCTCGTTGAGCGCGTACTGATCGTACCAATAGATGGTGCCTCTCTTATTTATCCATGCCTGCTGGCCGGCATTAAACTCACCATCGCTGGTTTTCATATTTCCTCCAGTCGTAGACCATGATTTATCTCTTCATTAATAAAGTCAAGTTTGGCTTTAATCATGTCAGTCCCATGTGCATACTTATGATCGTGCCCATAATAAAAGTCCAACCTGACATCGGCTTCCATCACCGACAGAGCCGCCGGGATTGAGATAGCCTTCCATAGTACTCTGCCCGGTCAAAGCCGTCGGATTGACACGATGCAGAACCTGGCCGTTCCACACGGCGTGCAGCCGCCCCTCCAAGGCCCATCCGGCGACCACGCCCGCATTTTCATTGCCAATAAAATGCTGCCGTCGGCAGCCCTGCGCAAACAACTAAAGTAACTCGTCGATCTGCATATGCCCTCAAATGGTTAATCCTAAACCTGATTCATCGCTAACTGGTATTTCAAGTGCGCGTCACGCAGGCAGGGCAAGGGATGGCAATGCCTCCCCATACAGGGCCTGCGATTGCCGGCTGAACTCGTCGTACATGAAACGCTTGATGCCGGAGTCCTTCACCCCGATCGCTACGTCGCTCCCGTAGTCGCACAAGATAAACCCTCCGTGTGAACGGGCCCAGTGAGTCATCAGCATCTTGGCGTCCTCCGTGACCCGTTGGCGGTCGCCCGTCGGCAGCGTGGCCTGGATGTCGGCCAGGCTGTGGAAGGCGATGCGTCCGCTGTAGCGCTCGCCGATCTCACGGATGCCAAGGGCGCGCGGCTGTTGCAAATTGACTACGTTGACGCCGGCACGGATGTAGCCCTCGATGATCTCGTTGATCTTGCCGCACGAGTGTACCCAGACGTCACAACCAGCTTCATGCATCGCATCAAAGATGCGCTTGTAGCGAGGAAAGAAGAAGTCCATCCACATGTCGAAACTGACGAATGCGGCGGTCTGCGTCCCCCAGTCGTCGCTCATGAACCAGCCATTGATGCGGCCGGGAAAACGGCGGGAGATCTCGCGAACCAACGTCACGTGCGTCTCGACGATCATGTCAGCCAGGTCTTCCATTGCAGGCCGGTCATCATAAAGGCCGACGAGTGTGTCTTCAAAGCCGTGCAAGGAGTGCATGCGTTCGAACAGCACCATGAAAATGCTGCTGACGACGTACTTGCCCTGGGCTTCAACCTTGTCCAGCCTCGCCTCCATATCCACATAACGCGACGGGGCACAGTAGTCCGGGGGATGAAAGCTTGACAGCTTGCTGATGTCGGAAAGCGGATGGCCTTTCACCTGCCCCATGGTCTCCGTATCCGTCTTGTCCCAAACACAGCCCCACTCGTCTTCGCCGGCCACACTCGGCTTCCAACCGGCAGGGGCTTTGCCCCCGATCCATCCCGTGTCATCGACGCCAAAGCAGCCAATGGTCACCGGTAACCGCGGCGGATTACGAAAGTGAATGGCCCGGCTCACAATCTCACGCGATGTCATCTGCTGCATTCGAATTTTTCCTTTACGAAAGGGCGCTGTTTTGTCCAAGCAAATGCCAGCCACCCTATCATGTAATTTAGCATCATCTGCTTCTCTCTATATTATTCAACATCGCTATATACCAATCATAATGCTCCACGGGAATATAGCCCTCGATGGAATGCGAGCCGATGATCACGCCACCGTCTTGACCCGCCTCCATAACCGCTGCGGCTTCCCGCTCAATGTCCCGACGGTTACCCAAGGGCAACGTGTGGGTGTTGTCCATGCCCCCAATCACAGCCAGCTTCCTCCCGTAATGCGCCTTGAAAGCGGACAGGGTCAGCCCGGCGGTGGGATAGACCCCCTGCACACCGTTTAGACCGGCCTCCACAAACATATCCAGGATGGGATAGGTATGTTCCGATAAAACATCATGGTGCAGAATAATGTGACGCGCCCCCTTGGATTTCCAATAAGCGAACATCCGCTTGTAGGAATCCAGAAACAGTTTTTCAAAGGTGGCTGGCCCGATCAACGGCCCTGTGTTAATACTGAAATCGTCATATACCCATATGGCGGTGTCCCATGTGTTGGTCAGGGTCAGCATCCGTTCGCCCAGCGCCGTGAGAAACAATTCCAGTTTCCCGATGAGGTCGCGGCAAAAGGCCTCGTCTTCAACCAAATCCATCATAAAAGGAACTTCCCCACGCAACCACGTGCCGGCCAGATATAGACCCATGACGCCGGTAACCGGAACAAAGCGCGGGTCGGCCAGTCTTTTTTTAAACGACTCGTCACAACATGGCAGCGGAAGATCATTAGGATTGTTACCGAACAGGCGGTCGATATTCTTTTTGTTTTGAAGAGCTGTCTCCAGCACTTCAGAAAAAGCCGCGCGGTGAAGATGCTTCCGCAGTCGGCCCCAGGTATCCCTCACATAGTAAGCGTCGCCGCCGGTTTCCTTGGTGACGGCTTGTCGCCACAGAGGACCGTCCTGATTGGCCCAAACGGTGGGAATATCGATCTGATAGTGTTCGCAGATATCCACTTGGTCCGCGATTCCTTTGGCCTGCCGCCACGAATCGATAAAACTCGGGAAAAAAATCTCATAGCGCGGCAAACGATCCGGACGCTGATGATTCAAGGCCGCGATAACATTTTCTCGGGGATTCATTATCTTAATGATATTTATGGCGTTTTTCTTGCGTATCTGATACAAGTTTCGTCAATTGCCCCACTTGTCGGGAAAATCCAAACCGCAGGGTTGGACTACAATCACACTTTTTGTTAAAGCATCCAATTCGACTCCCGTTTGCCGCCATTGGTCAAGCGTTTCCAGCATCGTATAAACTTGTTGGATTTTATCGTCGATTAACTTTGCCGAATAACTGTATGCGTACATTTCCGGGAAAAACCCGATTGCCGGATGAATCTTCAGGTATTGCTTCATCTCGCTCGCAAGTGTCAAATCGTCTTCGGCAACTTGGCGCATCCGCGCAAGCAAACCCCTTTGCTTTTCACCAGCGCTGTGCAATAAACCGTCGCGTAAAGTGTAAAATTCAATCACGTTGGCGACGGAGAGCAACTGCACCCGAATTGCGGCGGCTACCGCTGTTTGCTTCGGTAATTCAACATTATCAGCGTGATTAAGCGACAGGGTTCTTAAAATCAGCAGGCCCTTGCTCCATGCCGTATCCATGGCGCGAAACAAACCGATCACCTCATGGGCGGTGAATGGGCCAAGCCAGCGGGAGACTTGGTCCTCGAAGGGTTGCAGGTTACGGCTCCAGTCCAGTCCAAAATTATAAGGTTGCGCCGTTCGGTTTTCCCGATCGAGATGAAGGTGGTAGGCCGGACTGCGGGTAATCGGACCGAAATAGAAAACCGCGGTACTGCAGGGATAAGATTGCAGCCCGTTGGCAAAATGATCCCAGGCCTTGGCAACCATTGGAGCGGCATCCATTCCCCAATCCAGGCCGGCCAATCTTTCAAGGAATTGACGTTGCGGTGGGCGCGGATGAAAAGCGGCCTCGCCTGCGGCTTTTTGCATTAAACCGGGATATCCGCCTATGGTCCAGTTCACCATCATCCCGGACACGTTCAATTCGTCAATCGCGGAGCATTTGGCGTAAACAATACCGGGAACAGGCAGGTAGGGAACCGACCCGATTTCGTAGGTAGTGCCGATCTGCAGTTTAGCATATATTTTCCGTTTGATAGGTTGCGCGGCCAGCGCCAGTTTCCGGAACTGATCTGATGGTCCGATATACGACAGGGAATATTCATGTATCCCAATGCGCTTTCCGCACAGTTCCCTCGTGCCGCCATGTTCAAAATTGCCCATCCAGATTATATCCGGATGCGTTTTCTTCATGAGTTCAAGCACCGGGTCTATTGGGAGCGATGTCATCGAATCATTCCTCGAATCCATCAGGTAGGCCCAGGCGATCAATTTGGCGGACGGACTCGCGGCGCGAATTCCCGCCATGAAGCAGTTAAGATCCTCTGCCAGCACGTCCGTTTGGGAACGGACACGGCAGCGCGGGCAAGCCTGCACAAACTCGTCATGCAGCCAGCAGGTTGTATGGCGTTCGCCATTAAAAATATTGATAACCCCACCCAGTGCCGGAACGGTCGTGAATAGTTCGCACATGACGTCACGAATATACGCTTGAACCAGCGACGTAGAAGTGCAAAGACCGCTGCTAACTCCCTTGATCTCCGGGTAGGCCTTTAATACCGGATGACCGACCGGAAGCGAGCGCGGTTCAATGCAGAATAAAAATATCTTGATGCCATAGCGGGCGGCACGCGCGACAAGCTGCTGCAATTTATCAAGCCGGTGACGAGCGGGACCAAGTTCCGGTATCACCTTGGACGGAACGAGGTTCCTCAGCAAACCGGCCACCCAAATGCCGTTGATCCCGCAGTGGGCGTATTTATTCAGAAGTTCATCGGGATAGAAATCGTTATCATCCTCAAGTTCCCAGCCCGACTTCCAGCGGTAAGGCGCACAAGGCGAACGGGCGATGCGATCGCTAATCGTTGTCCATCGCGGAAACGAACCCAGCGGCAGATGCGGAGCCTGACGTAAAGTCATTTCATCTTCCACAAAGATCAGTGCACGCCGGAATCCAGCGGCGTCACGCGCCGCGATCTCGCAGATAGATTTGCCTGTCCGAACCATAAAAGCTTCGCACGCATTTACAGGACATTCGGTCGGAGATCCAATGATCATGCGGATAATATAACCGTTTGATTTCCGTCCGATGCCCATGCAAACCGACATGAACTGCTGAAAATCGTTTAAGGCCGGCGCCAAAGATTTTGCCTGAGTTACATTATTTAAATCGATCACGTAACCGTCAGACAAGTCTGTTTCCCTGTCACACTCAATGACGCGATTTTTATTGCGAAGATAGCGCTGGTGCAATGGTGTGTTGAGATCCTGGATCAACATTGCCATTTCTCCGGGAAAATCGATTTTGGGGTGCATTTTTGTTAATTACCTTCGATTTGATCTTCAAGGTATTCGCTGCTCATCGGTAAAATTTATAAAAGTATGAAGTGTTGGAAAACATTAAAAGGTACTGAGTTCTTTGAGTCTTTGAATATAATAGCGATGATTTTCCAACGACACATCGGATGGAATGGCATGATCCAGACAGGCGGCATAGCCGCCCCGGCGTTGCATGGCCGGGATAACCCGTTGCAGTTCATTGTCAATGGCCCGGACATCCCTAGCCAGCGCGCGCTTGTCAATCCCGCCCCACATTCGAAGCGCCGGAGATTGTCGGCCGATCTGCGCGACATCCATATAAGTTTTCATGCGTTATCTTTCAGGTTCCGGTAATATGTAACATATTCCATTCGGATATTGAAACCAGCGCGTTCGTATGCTCTTCTTGCCGGTTCGTGAGAGGCATCCATTCCGGTGGTCACTTCCGCAAAATCCATCCCGTTTTCCTTGAAATATTTGAGAACAGCTTTATACATCTGTTGCCCTATTCCTTTTAACCCACAGTCCGGATCGACGGCGTTATTGCCAATAGTTCCTATTCTAAGCTGATGATTTAGAGAAAATGTTATCACCCCCACTATTTTACCATCTTCCTCGCAGATAAAAATCCATTCAGGATGATTCAGGGCGTGCGCCGTTATTTGTTCTATTTTCGCGGTTTTTCTGTCTGGTATAAGAACGGGAAACAATTCCTGCCCATAGATTTTTTCCAGTGCATCGTAAATCTTGCTGAACGCCCTTGTTGCTATATCCGTCACAACGGGAATATCTTCAGTTTTCGACTTTCTTATCACATACCCCCCTTTCAACCTTTTCAATCTCCCCACTTGTCCGGACGATGCCATTCGTCGGTCAATATCTCCTTCAGCATATCCTCATCAACCCCGCGTTGTTCCCATTGATTGACGGTCTTCAACATTTGTCTGACCCATCGGATTTTCTCGTCAATCAATCCGACGGAATAACTGTAAGCATAGACTTCAGAATGTGTATCACATTCAAGCGATCCTGATTCACACGCCAACTTAATTTCTCCAAACGCCGGCAGTAGACCTTGAAATTTACCGTAAAGCCAGCAACTTTGCATCGGGCCGTCAAAGGCGGCAAACTCTTGAGTTTCAGACAACATTCCTTCTTTTTGCCATCTCTCAGCGGTTTCCCGCCATACCCCCATGTGCAGAAGAGGAATGCGATCAACGCTCTGGAATCTCATGGCGCGATTAAACCGTTTCCGAGGAGTCAAGGCCGTTAACATAACTATTCCGGTATTTTCCGTCACGTCAGGGTAAGGACCGCACACCATAATCTGACGCGGCGGCCATGTCGACACGATGAATCAATTGTTCTTTGCACCCGTTTTGGAAAAGCGGGTATGGACAGTCAGTGTCAGGGTGACGCCCGGTTCCAGCCGGCGTGGACAGCCGCCCGCCGCTTCAATCTCCATGAA
>JAHIJO010000209.1 GCA_018898455.1 Verrucomicrobiota bacterium
TACCCAGAAAGATACACGCAAAAACGTGTATCTTTACGGGAAAGCGTCTAATTCAACCCTTTAAGAAATTGTTGTGTAGGGGCTGAGCTCTTGTCATGCCGTAGTGCGCCACGGCGAACGAAGGGGGATGCTCAGCCCGTGGCTTTGCAACCCACAGACGGGTTCAGCAAGCTGAACCCCTACATATAATCGAAAATCCGTCCCGCCGCGGGGGCCTAATTTAAATTCCATCCACTCTCAGAGCGGCTTCGTTCTGATAACTGTTTCTTACAACTCCGCCTTGTCGTCATTTCCGGCGGACTGGCCAGCCATGGCGTCGAGATAGCTCTGAAGCATGATCTGGGCGGCCAACTGGTCAATAACGCCTTTGCGCTTTTCGCGCCGCACGTCGGCGTCGATCAGGATCCGTTCCGCGGCTTTGCTGCTCAGACGCTCATCCCATGTTGCCACCGGGATGGATATGGTCTTGCTAAGCCGGGTGACGAATCGCGCCACGGCTTCCGAAGCCGGTCCCCGGGTTCCATTCATGTTCAGCGGCATCCCGATCACCACCTGGCCGGCCTGCTTTTCCCGAACCAGCCGTTGGACTTCATCGAGGGCGTGGCGGGGATGTTCCACCGTGACCACACAGAGTGGCATGGCGATGATGCCTGTTTCGTCGCTGATGGCGAATCCCAGGCGTCGCTCGCCGTAATCGATTCCGAGAATGCGCGTCATATTTCCCCTGAATGTTTCCAACATCGTTCATCGCCGCCGAGGCGGGGTTTCATGATTGATCCTGTTCGCGATAGTTCGCGTGTTTCGCGGGTAAAATTCCGCTTCGTAAAAAAAATTCTTCGAAAGAAGCATCTGGTCACAGGGTGTCGTGATGGCGTTTGCGTTTCAGGAGTTCCACTATTCTTTTAACGTCTTGAGCGCGGTGTTTGGGGCAAACCAGCGTGGCATGATCTGTGCGCACGACCACCAGGTTATCCACGCCGATCAGCGCCACCAGTCCTTCGCGGGACACCACGATATTGCCGGATGCGTCCAGGCTTACCGCCCGGCCGATAATCACGTTGTGCTGGTCATCCTTGTCAAAGTGATTTTCCAGCGCCGACCAGGAACCGACGTCGTCCCAGGCAAATGTGCCCCTGGCCATGACGATATTATCGGCCTTTTCCATGATGGCATAATCCACGGATATTTTTTTAAGCCGTGGATATTCGGCGCGCAGCACAGAGGCGAAGCGCGGGGTGTTCACGACCGGGACAACCCTGTTCATTAGCTTTTTCAGCGGCGGCTGGAAACGGGCCAGCGCGTCCTCGAACGCGTCCAGCGACCAGACAAACATCCCGGAGTTCCAGAAAAACCGGCCTGTTTTCAAGTACCGGGCCGCTTTAGCCCGGTTGGGTTTTTCAACGAATCGCCGGACGTTTACTATCTCCACGCTGCCCGGACGGCTTAAGCGTGGACCGACTTCAATATATCCAAAAGCAGTACTGGGAAATGTCGGCTGGATGCCTATCGTCAGCAGGCAATTTGATGTCGTTACCGTTCGAAAGGCTTTTATCAATGTGCGCCGGAAAATCGCGACATCACCAATGATATGATCGGCCGTGAGGACACAGAAGATTGCGCGCGGATCGCGCGCCTTGATGATCGCCGCGCCCAGGGTAATCGCCGCCGCGGTGTCGCGCCCGAAAGGTTCTCCGATAATATTCCGATGCGGAAAACCAGGAAGCGCCCGACGCGCGGGAAGAACCAGATCGGCATGGGTGATGATAAAGATGCGATTGGCAGGGATAAGTCCCTTGAGGTGGTTAACGGCGGCGGCGATCAGGGTGCGTTTGCCGACCAGGGATAATAACTGCTTGGGTTGGCGGGCTGTGCTTAACGGCCAGAATCGTTCGCCCCGGCCTCCGGCCAGGATAACGGCATAGGCATGGTTCAGCATGATGGATCTCCTGTATTAATCCTCCGGTCGGTTCAGATCATAAATACGGCTGATGCCATACAGGGTCAGGTCCGGATCAATGGAGACGCGGATATCCGAGCCGGCTAAGGCCCATGACGCGTAGCCTCCCGTAGCGCATAGCCGGATTCGGGGTTCCTGCAACGACTGCTTGAGCCGTGAGAAAATTTCACGCACCATGCCCGTGTAGCCCAGCCGCGCCCCGATGATCATGGCCTGTTCCGTGCTTTTGCCGATCACTCTTTGGCGCTGGAATGGAACAGCCCGCTTCCCCTCATCGCTGAGGCGGATTCGAGGCAACAGCGCGGTTCGATCGGCCAGGTAATCGGTCATCAGCGGCAAGCCCGGGGTGATGATGCCGCCGATATAGGCCCGATTGCGGGAGATGATGTCGAACGTTAGGGCGGTGCCGAAATCAGCAACGATGACCGGTGTCCCGTACCTCTCGGTTGCGGCACAGGCATTAGCCAGGCGATCTGCTCCGATCGTGGCCGGACGCGGATAGTCAATGGCAACGTCCAGTTTCAGCCGGTGGTGGATCCGGAGGGGGATTCGTCCCGTCAGGCGCTTGAGTTCCCGGATCCAGAGCCGGTTCTGCGCCGGGACAACCGAACAGACTGCCGCTCCCTGGATGCGGCATCCGCGGGTCAACTCCGCCAGGCATCGGCGGATCATAGGTCGGTTCGGGCCGTGGGTTGGCAGACGGGTGATGCCGACAATGCGTCCTTCGCGCGCCAGCGCGAACGATGTGCTCGTGTTTCCGATATCAACAACGATAATAGCCGGTTTCATGGGGTTATTCGACGCTGAGTCCATGCCTCCAATAGATGGTCCTTCTGGTTCTGCTGGGCCAGATCATAGCAGGATTCCAGTTCCTGCAACACCTGAATGAATACCTTGTCGCAATCTATACGGACGCCTTCCAGGCGGCAGGATGTCACCGCTCCGTTGTCCAAAAGAAGTAAATCTTTATTGTTGTGCCGGACGTTGATGCCGATCCCGATAATGGCGAAATCCATGACCTGGCGGCTGATCCGGGGTTCTACCAAAATACCCGCGATTTTTTTCCCGCGCACCAGGACATCGTTAGGCCATTTCACCTTGACATGCCGAACACCGATCTTTTCCAAAGATTGCGCCACCGCGACCACCGCGAGCATGCTGATCAACGACGCCTCGGATGCCGGCCATTTTGGGCGAAGCAGTAGTGACATGTACACACCCTTGCCTTCCGGAGAAAGCCATTCTTTTCCCCGCTGTCCGCGTCCGCAGGTTTGCCCATCGGCGATGATGGTGCACCCCTCGGGGGCGCCGGCCTGAGCCTTATCTTTCAGCACATCATTGGTTGAGCCCACCGTGTCGAACCAGAGGAGGGGGTGGCCCAGCCGCTGGCCGACGAGCGCCCGATTAAGCTGTTGAATACGTTTGTCCATAAAATCCAAAGGATGATTGGCGGCAAATAATCCAGCTAAAAAAGATTTTCCTCCAGGTCCAGCGACAGATCAGCGGCCGGCGCGGAGTGCGACAGGCATCCCAGAGAGATTGCCTGAACGCCGGTGGCGGCGATCTCCGCCGCATTATCCAGCGTGATCCCGCCGGAGGCCTCGATTTGGCAACGTCCTGCGGCGAGCGCGACACAGCGACGCAGGCGATCGGGCGGCATGTTGTCCAGGAGAATCCAATCCGGCGCCGCGTCGAGGACCTGGGCCAGTTCGGATTCCGTTTCCACTTCCACTTCAATGAGGATGCCGGGATATTGCCGCTGGGCCGTGGCGACTGCCGCGCCCAGGTCGCCGCGATGTTCCGCCGACCAGAGCCGGCGATGGTTGTCTTTTATCAGGACACGGTCATACAGCCCCATGCGGTGATTGGCGCCGCCGCCGCAGAGAACGGCATATTTTTCCAGGGTTCGGAGCAGGGGTGTTGTTTTACGGGTGTCCAGGATGATGACGGGGTGGGGCTTGACTTTCTCCACAAAATGAGCGGTCAGGCTGGCGATGCCCGTCATGCGCTGGAGAAAATTCAAGGCGGTCCGTTCTCCCGCCAGGATGGACCGGGCGCGTCCTTCCAGCCGGGCAATCGGCTGATCCGGCTCGACGAATTGGCCATCCGGGACGGCGGCCGTAAAGCGGAGCCGGGGATCCAGTTCGCGGAAGACGGTACGCGCCACATCGACGCCCGATACCACGTAATGCCCGCGCGCAAGGATCACGGCGCCGGCCTGGCGGCGGGGTGATACCAGTGCGTTGGACGTAATGTCGCCCGATCCCATATCCTCCCGGAGCGCTTTCCGGACCAGCGCGCGGCAGTCCGGGGAAGGGGGGATTACAGACGGGTGAGGATGTGTTGCATCAGCTGTCAACCGGGTATTCCTTTCTTCCGGAAATAATTTCATGGCCATTAACGTAGGGAATTGATACTCTTTTTTTAAGAAGCCGTCGAGTCAAAGTTCACAAGGAGGAGGGTATTCCATGCATCATGAAATAAACGATTATTCCGCATGGCTGATCGGGGTTTTCGATGATTTGTGCGGCGCGCTGACATTTGAGCAGGCCCTGCATGTGATCCTGGAACGCATGAAGGAAACCATTCCGCACCAGTCCGTGGCCATACTCATGGTAGACGGCAACACCAACGAACTCCTGATCCGTAACGCCCGCCAGATCAGCTATTCGTTCATCAAAAAATTAGTGCGGGCAGTGCAAGGGGACATTCTGCCCCGGGTGTTGTTGAAGCATGAAATGATATGCTTGAATGATGCCAAGCCGTCGGATCCTGACTATCCGGTATTACGGCTGGAGCATGATTTCAAGAACATCTGCCTGGCTCCCGTGATCCATCACCAGCGCGCCGTCGGCTATATCCATTGTGACCGTGCCGAGGGTCCGGCATTCAGCCCCGAGGAAAGCCGGCGCCTTCAGGTGCTGGGCCGCCTCATCGGTCTTCTCATGGAAAAATTCGACCTGCTGGAGTTGACCCAGCATCTGGGTCGCATTGATGATGTCACCAAGGCGTTGAAATACCATGCGTTTGTCGAGGAATATTACCGCGAACTGGCCCGCGCCAAGGCGTATCGCCTGCCGCTTTCGCTGATCTTTGTGGACATTGACGACTATGCCAGTTTTATGTCCACTTGCGGCATCAACGCCGGTCATATCCTGCTGGATGAAGTGCGTCGGTTAATCGTCAAACGGATTCGAAAAATGGACGTGGTGGGCCGATTTTCGGCCGACCAGTTCATAGTTTGCCTGGGTGGGATGAACCGCGTGGAGGCAACGGCCACGCTGGAAGCGATCCGCCAGGACGTCCAGGACCAGGCCGGCCGCTCCTCCGGATCTATGGTAACGCTAACCGGCGTGGCTATGACGTTTGAACGTCCGGAGGATTTTGACATGCCCCTGGCTAAAGTGCTGGCAACCCTGGGGAGCGGGCTGATTACCGCGCACTCGCGCGGCAGTAACCAGGTCATGACCATCGATCTGCCGCGGGTTTGAGCGGGGAATTCAATTGTGGATTGCGAAGTGAATCCTATGGGGTAAGACCGGGGTAATGCCTGTTGATCAGGATGAGTGTGTTTTTGTCACACCGGCGGTGTCACGGCAATTGAATTGAGTCAGTGCGACCTTTCCCAGCAACCGAACAGCCGATGTAAAGACGTTATTGCCGATTGTGGATATGATGAAGTGCCGATTTCGGATTTGGGAAACATGCGTGGTTGCGGACCATGGATAGTTTATTTAACATTTTTCACCAACCACTTGGCAATGTTCTCGGCAAATTTCTTGTTTACTTCCAATTTGGTGGGAATCGTAGCCCTGCCATTGTGTAAAGCCCAGTCATCCCCGATAATAAGTATCCGGCAGGTGCCTTCATACA
>JAHIJO010000210.1 GCA_018898455.1 Verrucomicrobiota bacterium
GGCATTGCCATTATAGATTATCTTACCGTAGGTGAGTGAGTTTAATCCGTCTGAATCTGTGCATTGTGGGATGGCTAAATACCATATATTTTCAGGAAGGAGCAACGTGATAATGAAGATGAGGATCAGTCGCTGGATTATGGTTGGCATGGCGATCGCGGGGCTGAGCATGGTGGCCGGGCCTGTCATGGCCAACAACGTGGTTGTGACGAACACGACCTTTAAAGTGCCCAATGCCGGTAAGATCCCAGTCCAGTTCGACTTGGCGTGGGATAATTCGTGGCGGGAAGGGGTGAACTACGACGCCTGCTGGTTGTTTGTGAAGTATTCCACCAATGCGGGTGTGACGTGGAACCACGCTACGCTGGGGGAGAGCGGAACCAACCCGGTGGGCTTTACCAGTGGAAGCGGCACGAATCTGGAGATCGTCGTGCCTGCGGACAAGACGGGGGCGTTCATTCAGCGTTCGGGATCCGGTACGGGCACGGTGGCGAATACTGGTGTGCAGTTGGTGTGGGATTTTGCCACCAACGGGGTTTCAAAAAGCGAAAACGCCCGGGTCAAGGTGTTTGCCGTGGAGATGGTCTATGTGGCGGAAGGCCCATTTTATCTGGGTTCAGGGGGTGGGGAAGTCGGTCACTTTTATCAGTACACGGATGGGGTTCAGACGACGGAGCCATATCAGGTCAGTTCGGAATCCGCCATCCTCGTGGGTGCTACCAACGACAACCTCTATTATGTCAATGTTGGCGGGAGTATCGGTGATGGGGTTGGTCCCATTCCGGCGGAGTTTCCCAAGGGCTACTCCGCATTTTACCTGATGAAAACGGAGATGTCCCAGCGGCAATACTGTGACTTTCTCAACACGCTTACGGCGACTCAGCAGGGAAGCCGGCACGACAGTGCTCTGCATTTCAGTTCCACCCGCAACTATATCAAGAAGACAAGCAATAGTCCGGCTTTCTTCGGATGCGATGCGAATAACAATGCCGGGTCTGCGACCAACGCTAATGTGGCGCTGTTGAACGAAACGAATGACGGGGAATGGGTGGCGTGCAATTATATCTCATGGGGGGACGGGGCGGCGTACGCGGACTGGGCCGCGTTGCGGCCTATGACGGAGCTGGAGTTTGAAAAGGCCTGTCGTGGTCCGCTGGCGGCAGTGGCGAACGAATATCCATGGGGCGAAGCTAAGTTGGAGTTGAAGGAAACGTCGGTGATTAACCAAAACACGGCCTCCGAGGCGCCGAACCAGGGCAACTGCCATGTCTATCCTAACGCGCTTTATAGTCCATATCGTGTTGGGAGTTATGCGGATGCGAGTTCGAGCCGTGTGAATGCGGGCGCCGGGTATTATGGGGCGCTGGATTTGTCGGGAAACCTATGGGAGCAGTTGGCGACGGTGGGTAACGCCACGGGCCGGGGGTTTATGGGCACGCATGGGGATGGGATTCTGAGCATCAATGGGCATGCGAATACGGCGACCTGGCCGGGATTGTCAGGCGGAGAGGTAACGACCGGTACCGGAGTCGGCTTTCGCGGCAGTGAGTGGAATAATTATTACTTTTCCGCGCGGGTGTCCGACCGCGGTGCCGGGTCTGCGGGTGGTGGTTCCGGCGCGACCACTAGTCGCAGTTATTACAACGGCGGCACGTTGCGCCCCGCGCGGTCGGCGCCGTGATCCGGCTTCGCTGGGAAGCTACGCCGTGACACGGTCCGGCTTCGCTGGGAAGCTACGCCGTGACACGGTCCGGCTTCGCTGGGAAGCTTCCGCCTTCGCTCAAGGAGCTACGGCGGACAAGATGCCGTGACAGCCCGACTTTCCGGCATTTCGGAGTGGTGTTTTGGATGTATTGCTGGTTTTTTATGGGAGGCAACAATGCGTACAAAAACGATATTGGCGCTGACGGCGGCCATGGCCGCCCTGGTAATAAACGGTCCGGGCGCGTGGGCCGCGATCTATACCGGCGGAGCGGGCGATTGCTGGAGCATGGACGCAATGACGAACGACGTGCATCTCTCCGCCACAGTGGTCACGGTCTCTTCGTTCGCGGACCAGTTCTTTGCCAGGGGGTATGCGCCGGTGGCCATCAGCGCGATAACGATCACCGACGATCCCGCCACGCCGGTCATCAAGAGCGGAACGAATATGGTTGTTTGGATTCCCGCCGGCTTCGCCATGACCTGGGATGAGACGGACCTCACGCCGACCTTTGGAGGCACGGCTGCGGGCAAGGTGGGCGCGATCAGCTACACGAATTCGAACCAGCGTCTGAAGATAGCGGTGACGGCGGATTTCAGTGCGGGGGACACCCTGACCATCAGCGCATTGTCATTCAAGAACTACGTTGGTTTGGGAAGCGCCCGTCTGGAGCTGGACTATGACAACGACGGCGTCACGGACGCGCAAGACGACAAGACCATCACGATTCTCGGTTTCTATTCATACGGCGGCCTGGGGGACAGCTACGCATTGGATCAGATGATCACCGACCGGGGTTTGTTCCTTCCCGCCGGCACGTTCATTGGGGTTTGGTAACCATTTTGGGACGGGTTTCCC
The DNA here is from genome assembly GCA_018898455.1 of Verrucomicrobiota bacterium. Taxonomy (GTDB): domain Bacteria; phylum Verrucomicrobiota; class Kiritimatiellia; order JAAZAB01; family JAAZAB01; genus JAHIJO01. The sequence continues at coordinate 2,561 of JAHIJO010000210.1, forward strand.
GGTAGCCAACAATTTCACAGGGGATTGAACCATCCTTGCGACTTAAAGTTTTTTCTTAACGCCACTGCGAGCTGTGTCCCTGTGTCTAAAAATGGTAGAAAAGTAATGTGTTGACATATTGGAAGGGGGGGGGCAAGCTATCCGGAGACATAATATCAAATGCGAAAAATATCTGGAAAGTGTAAGATGGGTATCGAAAGTCCGGCGATGATAATAGTAAAATCAAACTCTTGATAAAAAGGCATGACGGTAAATCCCGTCACGGATTCAGGCATCAACGATAAGGAGGACTCCATGGCTAATCGCATTTGCAGAATGACATTGGCAATTCTTGTTTCTGCCGGTATTGGAATCCATTTTGGTTCTGCGGCCGAGCCGGCAAGTATTACGCTGGTTAAAGACGGCAAAAGTTCGTACACGATCATTGCCCCCGCGTCGCCCACCCCGCAGGAGAAGTTGGCCGGCGAGGAACTGGCGAAGTACCTCAAGCAGATCTCGGGCGCGGAACTGGCGATCAAGTCCGATGCCGCCGGCCGGAAGATCGTGGTTGAGATGGCAAAGGACGGCAAAGGCCCCGGCGGCATCAGTTTCACGAAAGACGAGACCGAGTACGACGCTTTCGTCATCAAGACCGACGGGGCAGACCTGTACCTGGTCGGCGCCAACAAGCGGGCGGTACTGTATGCCGTCTATACCTTCCTGGAGAAATATCTCGGCTGCCGCTGGCTTACCTTCGGGGAAAGGTGGCAGACGGAGGAGGAGAAAAAGACAGGCCAATACCGCGAACAGATCGAGGAATACGTGCCTGCGTCCAGGACCATTACCCTCGCCGCCATCAACGATCGCCAGAAGGCCAGTTTGAAGTATCGCGGGTTCATCTCTGCCGCCTGGTTCGGCAACACGCCCATGGCCATGGTGGACTGGGCGATCAAGAACAAGATGAACTTCTTCCTGATCCAGGCGTCCGGGTACGTCGAAGCCAAGGGGTGGAATGACGCGATCGTCAAGGGTGGGATGATTCCTCGGGGTTTCATCCTGGTCGTCGGGCACCAC
>JAHIJO010000211.1 GCA_018898455.1 Verrucomicrobiota bacterium
CTCGATGTGCGGCGGCATGCGGGCGGACGACTGCTGGCGATCCTGATCAATCACAGCCGGTTTCCGGCGGTCACATCACTCAGATATGAGCAAACCGGCACAGAAAAGCCGGTTGAACTTCCAGGAAATGGAGTGCTCTGGGAAGTAATCAAGCCCGAATGAAGAATCTGAGATAGAAGAACCAGGATTACAGGAAGAAAGGCTGATGATTACTGATCGTAAATTTGGATTATCAGATTGTATTTTCAAAAACAGGTTAATCAATGAGGGAAATTTGGATCTGGTAAAGAGGTATAATTTTGAATTTCTGGAATTATATTTATCCGAGAGACCCAAGGATGAACAGATCGAACGGCGCCGGGTTTGTTTGAATAATACAGGGATGCGTCTCTGGTCGATCCATTCCCTGGATGACGTGAAATACTACCTTGGCAGCAGGGATCCCGCCGCTCGTAGAACAATAATTGAGGCCATCTTTTATTGCATTGATTACGCCGCGGCATTGGGAGGAAAAGCCGTTATCGTGCATCCGGGGAATTATATCCGTCTTGACGGACCGGATCAGTTTCAAAGAGTTAAAGACAGCCTGCTGGAAATCATCCCTTATGCCCGACAACACAACATCATGATCTGCTTGGAGAATATGCTTTCCGGAATATTTGGAGAACGGCCTGAAGACATGTCCGTCCTGTTAGCCCAGTTTCCCGCGGATTGCGTCAAAACCTGCATCGATACCGGGCATGGCAACGAGGCCGGGAATCTTTTCCCGATGCTGGCCGCATTCGGCGCGCGTTTGTTTACCACGCATCTGAATGACAATTTCGGAGTTGGCGGCGCTGATCCGCATCTGATTCCGGGAAATGGGAATATCCGTTGGCAAGAAGTAGTGGCAACGCTCAGGACAGGCTACGCCAATCCATGGATCTTTGAGGTGGTGCCTGATCCGCAACATGACCTCGAAAAAATGCTGATTAAAATAAAATCCTGGTGCGAGCGCCTGGAGGTGACATGCGCATCGTAGTCATATCGGACACGCATATTTCCACCTCAGCATCGCCGGATTACAAGAAGAGGTGGGTGAACTGGATGCTGGTCGGCCAGGCGGCGGATATATCCAGGCGGCTGGTGCAAGACGTCAATACTTTGCGCCCGGACCTCGTTTTGCATGCCGGCGACATCACCGACAATGGCGATGATGACAGCTTCAGAACTGCTGCGGAGATATTTGGAAAACTTGAGGCTCCGTTTCGCTTCACTGTCGGCGCTCATGACACCTATAATCCTGGAGCGCGGGATCGGCTTGCGGCGGCATTTGGCTACAGGGATTTCTCCGCCGCCTCGGCGACCTTCGATTTGCCGAACTGGCGCGTGGCGCTTCTGGATTCGAGTTGGTGGTTGAAAAAGGACGGCAGTGAACACCCGGCTCTCGATTGGGATGAGTATGGCAAAGGAAAGTATCTGGGGGTCGTTGTCCCGAGACAGGAGGTTGAACGGCTTTCGACAGAACTACGAGCCAATAGCCAAACTGATATTATTCTGGTAACCCATCATCGCATGGCAAAAAGATGCGAGGCTGATTATACCGGCATGTTCTATCCGGAAGCAACCAGCAAATCGAATCTTACCCCCTTTGACACTTGCTTTAAGAATAGCGAGGAGATTTTGAAGGTCATCGGGGATTATGACAACGTGAAGATGGTTTTCAGCGGGGATGCCCATATGAATGAATTGATCCAGCAGGACGACAAACTGTTTTGCACGGTTGCCGGCGCCTGTGTTTATCCGATGGAGTATCGCGTGATTGACATTGCTGACGATCATGTTTCGGTAGCCAAACGGCCGTTCCCGGACAGCAGTTATATCCAGGAATCATTTGCGGGAAATGAATGGCCCATGGGACGAGAGAGGGACAGTTCCCTGTCATTTAATGTGAGGAGGAAATAATTCATGAGTCAACAGGAAAGTGCGTTTCTGAATGAAGTGGCGGAACAACCGAAAGTATTGCGGGAGTTAATCGCCTTCTATAGAGGCGAAGGACAGCGTTTGCTTGAGAAATGGGCAAAGCTGGTCAAGGAAGCAAGCCGGGTCATATTTTCGGGAATGGGCACCTCCGAATTCGCTCCCGATGCGATAACCGTGGCTTTGGCGCAACAGGGCATTGATGCCACTACACGGGATGCCGGCGAATGGCTTCACTATCCCAGTCCTACAGTGGGAATTCCCGTCCTAATCAGCCAATCAGGGGAAAGCATTGAAACCCGACTGTTGGCAGAGCAATTGAAGGGGAAAGGCGGTCTTGTGGCTATAACCAACAATGAGGCAAGTTCCCTTGCCCGGGCGGCTTCATTGGTTTTGCCGATGCTGGCGGGCCACGAAACGGCCATCTCCACGAAAACATACGTCAATACGCTGGCCGTGTTGTATCTGATGGCGCAGGCTATGGAAGGATCGGCGGCGATGGAAAACGGCCTGGCGCGTCTTGAGAAATCGGCGGAAGCCATGCGCAGCGTCAACCGCGCAGGCATTGATCAAGCCGCCCGTTTGCTGGCGGACGCCTCCGCAATTCATTTTGTATCCCGCGGTCCGGCGGTCGTCGCCGCCAGGCAGGCGGCATTGACGTTTATGGAAGGTACACGGATTTCAGCGGCGGCTTATACCGGCGGGGCTTTTCGACACGGCCCATTTGAGCTTGTGGACGAAAACCTGCGCTGTGTGTTTTTTGTTCCGGGTGGAACAACTTGTGAATTGATTAAAAAAATGGCTCTGGATGTTGTTGAGAAAAAAGGCCGGGTCATTGTGATCACCGATCAGAAGGTGATCCTTCCGCAATCTCAGGGCGCGGTTCTTAAGGTGCCGGATTTTGGCGAAGACCTGTTCTGCCTGTCGGCCGCCACAACCCAGGAGCTGCTTCTGGACGCCGTGGCCGGGAATCGCGGATTGAAGGCGGGGCAATTTCGTTATGGCGAGAAAATAACGCGCCGGGAGTGAGACGTTTAATGGGAATAGGTCAGCGTCCAGGAGAAGGTCGGCATTTCGCAACGGCATTTATTGGAAAATAAGCCGATTTTGGAGCTTTGCGGGCAGAACGGGATCGGAAGCTGGAGCAGGCGCGAGAACGGCGGGCAAAAAATTGTCAGGCGACGCGGGAAACTCTGCCGGCAACAACTGGTTGAAAGAAAGGAGGTCGGCGTTTATGGGTTAATGCCGTTCGGTGAAACGGAAGCGGGCTCCGCTGAAGAGCAAACCGCCGAGGGATAACCGAACAAGGCGCCGATGGAACGTCGAGCCGGGGGAGTGAAAGCTCCCCCATCATGTCCGGCTTGACGATCAAGCGGTGGCCTTCCATGTTTCAAAACAAACATAAAAAAAGGAAGTCATGAATAATCATATTATCAGAATAGCATTGGCAATTATTATTTATACCGGTATAGGACTCCATTTTGGTTCAGCAGCCAAACCGGAAGGTTTTACGCTGGTTAAAGACGGCAAAAGCTCGTACATGATCGTTGCCCCCGCGTCGCCCACCCCTCAGGAGAAGTTGGCCGGCGCGGAACTGGCGAAGTACCTCAAGCAGATCTCGGGCGCGGAACTGGCGATCACATCCAACGCCGCCGGCCAGAAGATTGTGGTCGCCCAGGCCAGGGATGGCAAAGGCCCCGGCGGCATCAGTTTCACGAAAGACGAGACCGAGTACGACGCTTTCGTCATCAAGACCGATGGGGCAGATCTGTACCTGGTCGGCTCCAACAAGCGGGCGGTACTGTATGCCGTCTATACCTTCCTGGAGAAATATCTCGGCTGCCGCTGGCTCACCTTCGGGGAAATGTGGCAGACCGAGGAGGAGAAAAAGACGGGCGCTTGCCGCGAGCAGATGGAGGAATACGTGCCTGCGTCCAGGACCATTACCCTACCCGCCATTGAGGATCGCCAGAAGGCCAGTTTGAAGTATCGCGGGTTCATCTCTGGCGCCTGGTTCGGCAACACGCGCATGCCGATGGTGGACTGGGCGATCAAGAACAAGATGAACTTCTTCCTGATCCAGGCGTCCGGGTACGTCGAAGCCAAGGGGTGGAATGACGCGATCGTCAAGGGTGGGATGATTCCTCGGGGTTTCATCCTGGTCGTCGGGCACCAC